>NZ_JBHZPE010000040.1:0-45537 GCF_042787985.1 Peribacillus sp. YIM B13481 | reverse complement strand
AGCAAGCATTCGCTGTGACAAGTTTATGTACTATAAGTGCTTAACCCTAATACTCGAGTCAAAATATATAATTGCGCGAATAAAAAAGTACGCGCATTGATACTAAGAAACATCCGTTCCTTAGTATATAAACCGACTGCAGTGAGCAGCCGGTTCGTTCTATATCAAGAATAGAGTATTGCGTTTCCCAACATTTGTCCAGTCTTTCCCAATAAATAAATGGGATTTTTTTAAAAAACGGAGGAAAATGGCACATATCATTATTTATGCTATGTTATTACAAAAAAGACTTTTGTTCAAGGATTGTTTGAATTTTTGTCACCATAAGGTCAAACGTTATATGGGATAAGGGGTAGTATTCCATCTAAATCAAGATGCAATACATCAAAGTTTCATGAACACCAATTACCACTTCTTTTCAGATGATTATAGATATGAATTGATAATCGGTGGGCAGACCATTCCCCCAAATACAAAAGAGCACAGCGTGCATAAGTGATAGTTTGCCATGATTTATTATGGTGAACGTTGCTTTTTTGTTTCCAAACAAGAGACATTATAATAATGAAGAAACGAATCGATGTAATATCCAATGAAGAATCAAATAAAAACCTATCACCTTTTACAGAAAGAGAAGTAATGAATAAAGCAGTACGTGCTTACTTATAGAGACACTATACGTGCGTCTTAAGCGTGCGGACGTACAGGATAGACTAATTGGCTTCGCCGGAGGTTTTAAAACGCCACAGCTGCAAGCAAATCGGTGTGAGCTACATGTGTAAAAATACGATTGCTTTTAACCTGGGGGGGTCATATAAAACAGGCAAACGTTTAATGAAAAAACTTGAAGACCTCGGCATGATCCGCAAAGTACCAAAGAAGAGAAACAGGATAAGATGCTGACAGCCAATGCCATCATTATTCAACCTTTGAAAGATGAAATGTTCCGCAAGCCCCCTGTTAAAGTGTCCAGCCATTAAACAACTACTTCTTTCTTAAAACAAAATATTCATGGCCCATGAAGTCCACATCAAAATGCGAACTTGTCCATCAGTTGTATGTTGTGCTGACAAAAAAGAGAGAAAATCGATTTTCTAACAGGTCTAATTATTTACCAACATTACTTTTATATTGAACCATTTTATTTACTTTCACATACATTATTTAAGTAATAAGCCCAAAGTCTTTCGGTTAATCAAGGGGGATTCTAATGAGAAAAAGTTTCAAGCAATACGGTCAAACTCTCCATCTCGTTGGAGGGAATTTAGTATATGTATCTAATATGATTTATCCTATTTATTCGAATGGAATCATTTCTGATTATAATCAATATTGTTTAGATATAAAAAATGCGATAAGTGTAAGTCAAAGTAGTTTACAATCTCTTGAGACCATTTCCCCTCCATATATCTTAGTAACGGAACATGAATTATTAATCAAAACATTCAATGATATATTAGATTGTCTAAATAGTTTAATATCCAGGGTAGAAAATGTTGTACCCACAGAATTAAAAGAAAATGATATTAAAGAGGAAATTTCCAAATTTTTAGTGATTCAGGACTCATTAACTGACATTACAATGTGTTTAATTGAAAAAATAAATTCACAACCAAGAGGGTGAGAAGCTTTGGACCAAAGACCTGAGGAAAATAATATATTGTATTCCTTACCTGTTCATGCTGGGGATAAGATTAGTTTTTTTGGTTCGATGATTGTAAACATAGGAAACATTCTCACTATTTTGGGAATTGCATTAGAGGCCCAAGAAGTTGCACAAATTGAAGAAGAAGTTGAAGAAGGAGAAACTGACAACTCAAAAAATACATCAAAATCAAAATCAGAAGCAGAATCTGAGTCTAATGCTGGATTTATATTAGCATTGGTCGGAGCTATAATCGTTACCATTGGAGATTTGGTTGCATCAGGAGGTGTTGCACTTGAAATTGAACAATCCACTTTATTAGAGAAACAAGCAGAAAAAGAAGCAAAGGAACAAAGTAGAAAAGTAAGAAAAATGGAAAAACAAATCAATTCATTGCAGCAGAATATGGAGTCTTTAATTTCAATTACCGAATCCCTAAAAAGAGAAGTGATTTTCTTACAAAACTACGTTTATCCCAATTTTCATCAACAGTAAATCTTGCCTGTATAATCATATTAAAGTCTATGTTGGAGGCAATAATATAACGACATTTCGCAAATTGAATAGGGAGGTTGTTTACACTAGGGGGCACTGCTTTTTTTCATATTGGTTCATTTATTGCAGCGGGAGTAGCCTTTCAATCTATAATAAACTTATAAACTGAGCAGATACCTTTTTTAATGAATAATTTCCCAATTACTATTCATTTATTCTCCTTTCAAAAAGAAATTTACCTTTCAATCCTTGAACACGAATTAAGAAAAGCTCCCCTCCGGTCTTGTACTATCCTCGAATAATGGACACGTAAAAAAAGTCCCCTTATTATTCAGGTTTTTTCTATATCCTTATAAGAAAGCCTTTATAAACAAAATCCTGAAGTAAGTAAATTTAATTAATGTAATGAAGATATTCGAAGGGACCCCTCGTCGATTAATCCACAATATAAGCATAAAAGTGATCAAGCAAAGAGTAGGAAATGTTTAGTTGAAAAATTAAATAGTGGAGGCAAAATTACCAAGAGAGAAATACATTGAAACTGGAGAAGGAAATAAAGGGTATTGGGCAAAGAGGAGCTTAAGTTGAAAATCAACAAAAAGAATTAACTTTATTTCTTGTATTGATCTTTTCTGGATTAAGGATTGGTGAGGCTGTTGGTTAAAGTGGGATGATATTGAATTTGAAAGTGCGATTCTTAATGTTAATAAGACATTATTTCAAAAAAACGACTTAAGAAATGAGTATATATCAGCTCTAAAACGTAAGATGCCTATTCCGCCACTAGTAATTAAACAATTGAAATCGTGGCATCATATTCAAAATCAATCAAGATGAAAAATGGAAATGTTTATAAGTATTTAATTTTATCTTTTCCGATAAAACCGGACAAACCTGACCCAGCTCGAAATTTCGGGTATCAACTAAATACTATTTAAAAAAGCAGGAAGTTCCCAAAATCACTCCACACGGCCTCAGACACACTCATACGGCCTTATTATTAGAAAACGAAGAAACAGTTCCTGGAATACAATTAAGGCTCGGAAACGCATCTATAAAGGCTACATTAGACGTATAAGCTCATATAAGTAAAGATAAATAAACAAATAAAATCAATTATGCAAGTTAATGATTTTGCAGCCCACATCCTTTACTTGGTGGGCAAAGGGTGGGCTGCTATTCAATTTTCAGGTAATATTTTTGTTAAAACGTTGTTACAGCAATGATGTTTCAAGTATGTCCCTTATTTTTGTCACCATAAGGTCAATCGCCACATGGTTTTGACCGCCTTCTGGAATGATGATATCGGCATAACGCTTCGTCGGTTCTATGAACTGATTATGCATCGGGCGAACGACACTGATGTATTGATCGATGACGGAATCTATGGAACGGCCGCGTTCTTTAATATCACGGGTCATCCGGCGGAGTATCCGCAAGTCTGCGTCAGTATCAACATAAAGCTTCATATCCATCAGATCCCGGAGGCGCTCATCCTCTAACACAAGAATCCCTTCAAGGATGATGACATCCTGGGGCTCAACTGTGATGACTTCTTCTGAACGTGTATGGATCGAATAATCATAAACTGGTTTTTCTATCGTTTCATAGCGCAGCAATGCGTTAATGTGATCGATTAACAAATCATTATCAAATGCCAGAGGGTGATCATAATTCGTTTTCAACCGTTCTTCAAAAGGCAAATGACTTTGATCTTTATAGTAATAATCTTGTTCGATCATCAAGATCGAATGTCCTTGAAAGAATTCAAAAATGGAACGGGTAACACTTGTTTTACCTGATCCTGACCCTCCGGTAACTCCGATGACCACTGGTTTTTTCCTTGTCATGTCAATTCTCCTTCCGCATCATATTGTTCACATATACTCGATTATCTACTTGAATGCGGACAATTTGAAGCGGATGGCGAGCTGCCTCCAGCTCCTTACCTGACTCATCCCAGATCGTACCGATTTTTTGAGTGAAGTTTTCGATTTCCGGTCCAAAAAACTCCACTTCATCTCCAGGCTTGAAGAAGTTACGTTGCTGCATGGTGGCGATTTGAGTTTCCTCGTTATATTCAAGCACCAATCCAGCGAAGTCGAAGCGAGTCTTTACGGTATGATTCCCGAACATTTGCTGTTTATACCCAGGAATTTCCCCTTCCATGAACGATGATGCCGTCTCACGGTTTGCACACTTATCAAGCTCCTCAAGCCATTCTTTTTTAATCTTGAAATTGTCCGGATCGGCACAATACGCATCAATCACTTTACGATAGACACTGACAACTGTAGCAATATAATGAATGGACTTCATTCTTCCTTCGACTTTCAAGCTATCAATGCCAATTTCAATCATGCCTGGCAAGGATTCAATAAGCTTCAGGTCTTTTGGACTCATTGCGAATGGAGCATCTTCTTTATCGAATAGAGCCTTTTCCCCATCTTGATCCAACTCATATAAATCGTAATCCCAACGGCATGACTGACAGCAGCCGCCACGGTTCGAATCACGCGCCGTCATATGGTTCGAAAGGGTGCAGCGTCCAGAATAGGCAATGCACATGGCCCCGTGAACGAAAGCCTCGATTTCGATATCGACCTTCTCCTTCATTTCACGGATTTCATCAGCACTCGTCTCACGTGCCAAAACAACCCGCTCCAGGCCTTCCTCTTTCCAGTACTGAACAGCCTTCCAGTTCGACAGCGATTGCTGTGTGCTTAAATGGATTTCGACGTTAGGAGCGACCCGTTTACAAGTTTCGATGATTAATGGATCGGCGACGATGATTCCATGAACACCAGCCTCCTGAAGACCTTCCAGGTATTCATCAAGACCATCGATATTTTCATTATGTGCGAAGATATTTGTTGTTACATATACTTTAGCACCATACTTTTTAGCGAATTCGACGCCTTCCTTCATTTCCTCAAACGTGAAGTTGCCTGCATTGGAACGAAGACCATATTCCTGCCCGCCAATAAATACGGCATCCGCGCCGTAATGGACGGCGATTTTTAATTTTTCCAGGTTGCCAGCCGGAGCCAGCAATTCCGGTTTTTTTACAATGACTCTCTTTCCATCAACGATCTTGGAAATTTTATCAGCAATAGCATTCAAGGCTATTCCTCCTCTTTCTCTTACCCTTTTCTTTAATAAACCGATTCTTTAAAGAAGAATCCTGTATCCAACTCACGACTATCCGGCTGAACCGCTTTGACCTTTTCAAATAGTTCCGATTTCATATCATCATAACGGTCAGGGTCTTCTGCACATAAGTCAATCGCTTCCCGATATAACTTTGTCATCTCGATGATATATTCCGGTGTTTGTAATAACCCTTCGATTTTCAAGGAATCAATTTCCGCTTCAATCAATTCCTGAAGTTCATCAATCATGCACATATCATTGGGACTCATGATATGTGTACCATTTTCATCTTCATAAATCGGGTATTTATTTTCACGTTCCTTATCATGCAAGAACATATTTCTATGTTCCTTCCGATTTTCCACTTCCAATGCCTTGCCTTGGTATTCAAAGTAATTCCCCAGAAGCGTACGCTTGGATTGGAACATACACGTCATGCCGTGCACTTGCACTTCAATCTCCACTTCGGCATTTTCCTTCATTTCCACTATCTCGTCCAGGCTTATTTCACGGGCAGCCACGGCACGGACAGCTCCGCGTTTTCCCCAATAATTACATGTGTACCAGTTCGTTACCGTCATCTCTGTATTCCAGTGCAGGGGCATATCAGGTGCCGCGGCACGGACAGCCATTAAGACTGCTGGATCACCGAATATGATCCGGTCAGCACCAGTCTGCTTAAGGAATGTGACATACTCTTCAAGCTCGTCCACTTTTTCATTATGGAAAATGGCGTTCATTGACACGTACACTTTCTTGCCTGCGGCATGTGCAAGCTCAATCGCCTTCTTGACATCCTCACGTTTGAACTCCCCTGTCAGCCTAAGGGCATAACGTTGTTCGCCAATGACGAAGGCGTCTGCTCCTGCATCGATGAGTTCTGCTATATGACTGACACTTGTTGGAGTCACGAGTAATTCAGGTTTTTTCATTTTTGTCACCTCTATGTTTACTTATGGCCACACCATCACCAATCGGCAAAATTACGGTATCGAAATGAGGATGGTCATGTAACCAGATGTTAAAGTCTCTGATTTTTTTGATGAGAGCTCGCTTTCGTCTCGTCATTTCCATTTCTTCAATATTTTCGGCAACCAATCCTTTAAATAAAACATTATCCGTAATGATAATGCCAGCATCTGCAAGCATTGGTTCAAATAGTTCAAAGAATCGCTTGTACTGCCCTTTAGCTGCATCAACGAAGATGATATCAAACGGACCATGTTCCATGACTTTCGGTCCCGCTTCAAGGGCATCACCTTCAATGAGGGTAATCCTTTTGGACAGTCCAGCCTTCTCGAAGTTAGTTCTTGCCTGCTCAATACGGGCTTCATTTCGTTCAAGTGTAACGATTTGAGCCTCCGGAAGGGTATCAGCCATCCTTATGGCCGAATAGCCAATGGCCGAACCTACCTCCAGAATCGCCTTAGGCTGATGAAGCCTTAAAATCTGAAGCAGCACCTCAATACCTTCCGGCTCCATGATCGGCACACTATTTTCAATTGCAAAGTCTTCCAACTCCTTAATCAAACCCGTACGCTCCGGAATTAAGGAATGAAGATATTGTTCTATTTTTCCGTTCAAAACGTTTCCTCCAATTATAAGAAAAACGAAAGCGCTTGGTCAGTACATGAAGAAATTGATCGGTCAAAAAAGATTTCATCTTCAAATGCCTACAATTTTTCACAAGGAGCTGAAACAAGTATGCTTGACGATCTACATTTCCTTATCTTTCAAAATAAAACCCGGCATTCGCCGAGTTACGTCACCGATAAAAATCGGATCTAAAATTCACTTGTACTATTCTATCATAAAAACAAGGGGAAAGTAATATCTCTCCCCCCTCAGTCGCTTTGCCATTTTTTTATTTATTTATTGGAAATATGCTCTGCTTTTTTGTTATTATGGTCATCCAAAGTTTTGGAGTAAAGGACTTCCCCTTCAGGTGTTGCCAAAAAGTATAGGAAATCCGTTTTCTGAGGTTTCAAAACCGCATCAATCGAGGTCTTTCCGGCATTGGCAATCGGTCCTGGCGGCAGCCCCTTGTTCTTATACGTATTATACGGGGACTTCACCTCAAGGTCTTTGTAGTACACCTTACTCTTATGTGAACCTTTTGCATACAGAACGGTCGGATCCGTTTGAAGCGGCATACCTTCCTTCATCCGATTATAAAAGACGGAAGCTATCTTTCCGCGATCAACTTTTGCCGTGGCTTCTTCTTCGACAAGCGAAGCGAAAGTCAGCATCTGGTGTACGGAATAATCGCTTTTGTCCATCTGGGGCTCGTATGCCTGCAATGTCTCTTCCGTTTTCTTCAGCATCTCGGTGACTATGGATTCCAATGTCGGCTTTTTCTCATAAAAGTCATATGTAGCTGGGAAAAGGTACCCTTCAAGTGGATATAAAACCTTTTTATTTTCAATTTCCGACGTCAAGAGCTCCGGAAATTTCTTTTCCATGGACTTAACGAATTTCTTATCATTCAATTCCTTAAAGACCTTTTTCGGATCTTCATCCGTCTTCACTGCAATGATATCGGCAATCTGGATAAGCTGCTTTCCTTCAGGAATCGTTATCTTCAATGCAGCCTCTTTCATGAGTTTCCCGGTTTTGATGCTTGTGACAATATCTTCAATTGGCATGGAAGGTGACAATTTATACTCACCTGCCTGAAAACCGGATTCATTCCGAAATTTAATATAATATTTGAATACGCGTGCGTCCTTGATTATTCCTTGCTCTTCAAGCAGTGTTGAAATTTCGTTCACGGAAGATCCGATTGGGATTTTCACTTTTTTGATGGTGTCATCATCAGGATCGACTGGTTTCATGGCTGAGTTGATATATAAAAAGCCCACAAGACCAACTATCCCAATTAATAAAATAAGCGAAGCTATCGTAATCATGATGATTTTACGTACCAGCTTGGCTTCTCCTTGCCGTTCTAACAATTTCATTCGGATATGTTCCTTTTTAGATAGATTTTTATCTTTTTCATCCATTTTCATTCCCCCTGCAAACTCACACCAACTACAGAATGGTTTCTAGGTGATGCTTTCTTTAATTAAACTTTGCTTCGAACATTATACTAAAATCAACAAATAATTACATGGTTTTTGCAAAACTACATTCATTTCTACTCTATTTATGGCAAAAATGCACTAGTTTTGTCAATATACAGATGTAATTCACCAGGAAAATAGTGACATCTTCTCTCTTTAGCTTAAAAAACGCCCCCAATTTTCCCCCCTGCATGTGTAAGGAATTTTCAGGAAATGACTGGAATACGCATGAAGGAATGCTATTATTAATTATAAGCTGAAGAAAGGTGTGAAGGAGTTGGATAATTCTTATTTTGTAGGGTGGGGGACATTGGCACTCATAAACGCCGGACTTGCTCAAGGTAAAAATAGAACGGCGTTGAATTGGTTCTTGCTATCATTATTTTTGGGTCCGCTCGCTACTTTTATTCTTTTATTAGTAGAGAAAAGATAAATTGCTGGTACATAAATGAAAAAAACCGACCTGATCGAGGTCGGTTTTTTCTAATCTTATTCTTCTTCAGCTTCTTCTTGGTCAAGGAATGTATTTAACATTTCTTCGACCAGATCCCATTCTTCTTCGGTTTCGATCGGTGTAAGTTCACCATCTTTATTATCTTCGCTTGGTACGAATGATGAAGCGTGGATTTCAATTTCTTCCTCTTCATCTTCTGCAGACATCGGATAATAAAGTACATAAGATTTGTTGAATTTATCTGAGTCGAATGTGAAAAGGATTTCGCAAAGCTGCTCGTTTCCGTTTTCATCTACTACTGTAATATTGTTTTCGCCGTGTTCCATTTGTATTCCACCTCATATTGAATTTGTTTGTCTGTCCAAGAAACCTTGCAGAATCATGACAGCTGCCATTTTATCAATGACTTTCTTGCGTTTGCTTCGGCTCACGTCCGCCTCAAGAAGGACACGTTCAGCCGCCATAGTTGTCAACCGTTCATCCCAGAGAAACACAGGCAGCTTGAATTTTTTTTCTAATCGTTTGGCGAAATCTTGACTGATCTCGCCTCGCGGTCCAACGGTTCCATTCATATTTTTAGGTAAACCTAGGACAATTTTAGAAATTTCATGCTCTTTTATTATTTCATTGAGACGTTTAAAGCCGAAGTCATTACCAGCTTCGTTAATTTTGATCGTTTCCAATCCTTGTGCAGTCCACCCCATCGCGTCACTCACGGCAACGCCGATGGTTTTTGAACCTAAATCAAGTCCCATTGTGCGCATTAGTATTCCTCTCGATGGTTCTTAAGATACGACTTAACCAATTCTTCGATGATTTCATCGCGTTCAAGCTTACGAATAATGTTTCGAGCATCCATATGGCGCGGGATATAGGCCGGGTCACCAGATAATAGATAACCGACAATCTGGTTGATCGGGTTATAACCTTTTTCCTGAAGTGCAACATACACTTGAGACAATACTTCTTGTACATCTCTTTCGAATGGTTCTTCGGGAAAATTAAATTTCATCGTTTTATCAAAGGAACTCATTAACATGCACCTCTCCTCAGCGTCCAGAATCCACTAATATCTACATTGTACAACACTTTCCATTGATTATGAAATCGATAAGACCCATTCTTCAACAAAATTAAGTGCTGCATCCAATTTTTCTGGGTCTTTTCCGCCGGCTTGGGCCATATCTGGACGTCCGCCACCGCCTCCGCCGCAACGGGAAGCAACTTCTTTGATCAATTTACCTGCATGGAAACCGCGATCGATATAATCCTTCGTAACTCCGGCAATCAAATTGACTTTATCACCTTGAGCCGATCCTAATACGATAATGACAGAATCGAGCTTTTGTTTCAAATCATCCGCCATGGCACGAAGATTATTCATGTCGGTAGCTTGAACCTTTGCCACCAATACTTGAACCCCATTTATGTCTTTTACGTTAGAAACAAGGCTTCCTGCTTCAATATTACTTAATTTTGCAGTCAGGCTTTCATTCTCACGATGAAGATCCTTCACTTCAGCCAAGACCGTTTCAATTCTTGACGGTACATCTTTCAAGTTCGTTTTCAATTTAGCAGCCGCGTCTTTCAAGACACCAATTTGATCAGTCATCAATTTGTATGCTCCTGCACCCGTTACTGCTTCTATCCGGCGAGTTCCCGCACCGATGCCGCTTTCTGAAACGATTTTGAACAAGCCTATTACCGCGGTATTCGGGACGTGAACGCCACCGCAAAGTTCAAGACTATAATCGCCTATTTGCACGACACGGACAATCTTGCCGTATTTTTCGCCGAACAGGGCCATTGCGCCCATCGCTTTGGCTTCTTCAATGTTTTTATAATCAGTGTTCACTTGAAGGCTTTGCCAAATCTTTTCATTTACAATCGTTTCGATCCGCTCAATCTCTTCCGCCGTTATCTGGCCAAAATGAGAGAAATCGAAGCGAAGGCGCTCAGCTTGTACGAGTGAACCTGCCTGATTGACATGTGTACCTAGGACATCTTTCAACGCCTGATGCAGAAGATGCGTCGCTGTATGATTTTTCGTGATATGGATGCGATTTTCATGATTTACCGAAGCAACGATATCGGAACCTGACATTAAAGTGCCGGCAGCCACAGTTACACGGTGCAGATTTTGGCCATTTGGAGCTTTTTGAACATCATGGACATCCAACTTAACGGATTCATTAGCCATCGTTCCTTTATCAGCTATTTGACCCCCGCTTTCCGCGTAGAAAGGAGTCCTGTTCAGTATTACCTGAACTTCCTCACCTTCTTGTGCGTCCGTTACAAGCTCGCCATTTTTAATGATGGCAGAAACTTTGGCTTCGATCGCAACTTGATCATAGCCGACAAACTCACTTTCAACTTTAATATCTCCTAATACCCCGCCTTGGATTTGCATGGAATCAACATCTTGACGCGCTGAACGGGCACGTTCGCGCTGTGCATCCATTTCTTTTTCAAATCCAGCTTGATCGACCGTCATGCCTTCTTCTTCTGCATATTCCTCCGTTAACTCGATCGGGAAACCATATGTGTCATATAAACGGAATGCATCACTGCCCGGAATGGTCGTACCGCCTTTTTCCTTTTCCTTTTTTATGACTTCAGAAAGGATGGACAGTCCATCATTTAGAGTTTCATGGAAGCGTTCCTCTTCATTCTTGATAACTTTTGCAATGAACTCTTTATTCTTGAGGACTTCAGGGTAGAAGTCTTTCATGATTTCGCCAACGACCGTCACAAGCTCGAACATGAATGGACGATTGATGTTGATTTGCTTAGCATAACGAACCGCTCTTCGAAGCAAACGGCGTAATACATAACCGCGCCCTTCGTTGGATGGAAGAGCCCCGTCACCTACCGCAAAGGCTACCGTACGAATATGGTCGGCAATGACTTTGAATGCAACATCTTTTTCTGCATCGACACCATATTTCACATCGGAGATTTCTTCGACTGCCCGGATGATTGGCATGAATAAATCCGTATCATAGTTCGTCGCCACATCTTGAACGACGGAAGCCATACGTTCAAGTCCCATGCCCGTATCGATATTTTTCTTTGGAAGAGGTGTATAAGAGCCGTCAGGATTATGGTTGAATTGAGAAAACACAAGATTCCAGACTTCTAGATGACGTTCATTTTCCCCGCCTGGATATAGTTCCGGGTCATTCGGATCATCGCCGTATGCTGGTCCGCGGTCATAGAAAATCTCTGTATTCGGGCCACTTGGACCCTCACCGATATCCCAGAAGTTTTCTTCCAGACGAATGATTCTTTCAGCAGGAACACCGATTTTTTTATTCCAGAGTTCGAATGCTTCATCATCTTCTGGATGGATTGTCACAGCCAATTTCTCTTTGTCGAACCCAATCCATTTTTCATCCGTCAAAAACTCCCATGCCCATGTGATGGCTTCTTCTTTGAAGTATTCACCAATGGAAAAGTTACCGAGCATTTCGAAAAACGTATGATGACGTGCAGTTTTCCCTACGTTTTCAATATCGTTTGTACGGATTGCCTTCTGTGCATTTGTAATCCTTGGATTTTCAGGAATCACCCGTCCATCAAAATATTTCTTTAAAGTAGCGACACCTGAATTTATCCAAAGCAGTGATGGATCTTCATGAGGAACCAATGACGCACTTGGTTCGATGTTATGGCCTTTTTCACTAAAAAAATCTAAATACATTTGGCGGATTTGAGCACCAGTTAAATACTTCATATATATATCCTCCTTTTAAAATTATGTAATTTTGAGCACACAAAAAACTCCCATCCCAAAAACAGGGACGAGAGTTGACTCGCGGTACCACCCTGATTATGGACGCAGGGAAATCCCATGTCCATCACCTTCATAAAAGCCTTAACGCGGCATGACGGCAGGTATTAGCTGCTCTCAGGACTAGCTTTCTGCTGCTCTTCACCTTGCAGTCCCTTTCAGCCTAGGGGACCCCTCTCTTTTAGATGGACTTCAGCATACTTCATCCTTCAACGAATTATCTTATGTAATGGATTATATTCACAAGACTTTTATTTGTCAACAAGGGACGGCTTCTTTCTAAAGTGAACGCGGGCGTGCAGAACAAAAACTTTCAACACTGCCAAAATGGGAATCGAAAGGACCATGCCCGCGATCCCGCCTATTTCACCACCGGCCAATAATGCAAGCATGATGAACAGCGGATGCATATGGAGGCTTTTACCGACTATTAGCGGCGACAGGATATTCCCCTCAAGGAATTGGAGTGCAAGCACGATGACCGCAATGATCAATACCATTTTCACTGACATTGTCGCGGCGATAATCACTGCAGGAATGGCCCCGATTATGGGACCGAAATAGGGAATGACATTCGTTATTCCGATTATCGCCCCCAAAAGCAGCGGATATTGCATTCCGACTATCCAGAAAAGCAGCGAGGAAATTAAACCGATCACGGCACAGACGATGATTTGACCGCGAATATAGCCTCCAAGTGACGCATCCACATCACGAACGAATGCCCGTCCCTGCTTTCGCCATTTTTTCGGTGTCATATACCATGCCATTTTTTTTAATGCCGTGAAATCTTTCAGGATATAAAAAGCAATGAATGGAATCAACGCAATCAGTAAGATGAAATCAATCATCTTCATTGCATACTCCATTGCCTTTTCGGGCATACGCTTCAGCCAGGCCTCAAAAAGGATGACACCTTCTTCGAATCTTTCATGAATTCCGAACGGCCAGGCCGCCGTTTGATGATTAAGCTTATCTATCCGGCTCCTATACTGTTCAACCAGTTCCGGTACGCTTTCCGACAGCTCTCGAACCTGACTGACCATTACAGGAATGCCTTTATAAACAGCAAAACCAGCCCCTCCGAAAAACAGCAAATAGATGATCGTAATCGAAAGCCAGCGACGCATCCCTTTCTCATTTAAATATTCCACTACTGGGTGCAGCAAATAACTGATGAACGCACCAACCAAAAAAGGCAGCAGTACCGTCACACAAACAGTAACGACAGGTCCCCACATGGGCTTAAGTTTCATAAAAATATAGATAACGAAAAATAAGAGCAATAAAAAACCCAGGCGATAAAACCACTTAAGACGAATACTCACAATTAAACACCTCCCGCTTATTTATTCTTCGAAAGGCGGAAGGTTTTCATACATAAAAAAGAGTGCCCTCATTATCAGGACACCCATTCCGATTATAATAATGATTTTAATCTTTTGCGTATTTTCTTCATATTCCGTTTGATCATCTTCGAGTTCATCAAGTCCGAACCCATATTCATTAGATTATTGCGTGAACGTCTAGCCATTGCAAACACCTCTTCCGTTAATTACATACTGAAGCGGCGGTCATTTTCATCAAACAAGTCGTCCAAAGAGCTTAAACTTCCATCTTCCTCGACCTGGTGCGTATTAATGATCCCTTCGGATAAGGTCATTTCAATAAAGCAATTCCAACAATAATATTGATTAACGCCAATCTTCCCAACATCTTTACTGCGGCAATTCGGACATTTCATTTCCAAAATGGACACCTCACTGTTCATAAACTGAAACAATGATGGTATCCTTCCCAAATGCAGGCGGCTGTTTTGATTCTATCACTGTCGACTCCGAGAAAAACCCATCCGTTGTTTCATACGCTATAATCGTGCCCATTTTTTCCCTGAAATATACATCCTGCAGTAAACCAAGCTCCTCACCCATTTCTGAAAAAAGCATGCGTCCCAATAATTCGTCCTTCGTTAAGCACATGGAATCCGCAGGCACTTTCCCTAGGGCTGAATCCTGATGGACGATGAAGATCCCATCCGGACCGAAAGAAGATATTTCGTCCAGTTTTAAATGAAAAGCTCTTTTGAACAATGCCTGTTGATGAATGACCAAGCCTGTTACCTGACCCGATTCAGATATCGATAAATCGTGGACCGTGCCGATTCTTTCTCCTTTGGTTGTAAAAACCGGCATCCCTTTCAATAAAGAAAACGTCCGCAAGGTCATCCCGCCTTTCCGAACATTTTTATTATTTCTTTCATCATGAAAATAGATGTGCTGAAAGGTTTTCCATTGTTGCTCGACCTTACCGATATCCAGTGAGCGGGCATAAAAAAAGACCGGTTTCCCGGTCAGATCCACCTTACCATCCTCTGCTGGAACCGCCGCCGCCGGAACTTCCGCCGCCGCCGTCCCGTGGACCGCTGCCGCCTCCACGGCCACCGCCACCTCCGCGACTGATGAACATCAAGAGGATATTGAGTAATATTTGAAGGAAAAACCCTTTAAAGAACTTGGCATCGATGATGAATACGATGATGACAACGATGATAATGAGAAAAATCTGTAAACCTGATGGCTGAAAAGTTTCAGACTCGGGCTGAACGGATAGATCTTGATGAAACTCGTCACCTAAGTTATATTCTTTCGTGACATCGTTATATACGGCCTTATAGGTTTCAGTAAGGGCAAGGTCGGATTTACCCGCCTTCAGCTCGGGGATAGCCACATTGTCCAAAATCTGTCCCGATCTTATGTCGGTAATGGCACCTTCCAAACCGTACCCCACTTCAATACGGATTTTCCGTTCTTTCTTGGCCAGGACGATGAGGACTCCATTGTTAAGTTCTTTATCACCAAGCTTGAATGACCTAAATGCCTGGACCGAGTACTCCTCAATCTCAGATCCTTCTAACGAATCAACCGTCAAAACGGAAATTTGTGCTTTTGTGGCATCATCCAACCGTTTCCCAAGCTCGATGAGTTCGGATTTTTCCTGATCATCCAGGACTCCGGCAAAGTCCTGGACATATATATCCCCAACTGGTTCAGGAATTTTAGGTTGTGCTGCGACTACGTTTGCTAAACTGAACGTGAGAATGAAAAATAGCGCAAACACAGCGAGTCTTTTCATTATTTATCGCTCCCGAAATCAACCTTTGGCGTTTCTTTTTCTTGATCGGTCACTTCAAAATATGGTTTGGCATCGAACCCGAACGCGCCTGCCATCATATTCTTTGGAAAACGTTTAATCGTCTTATTATAGTTGGTAACTTCATCATTATAGTCTTTCCGTGCTACCGACAAGCGATTTTCCGTCCCCTCCAAACTATCCATGAGACCCTTGAAGTTTTCATTGGCCTTTAGATCCGGGTAGTTCTCGACAACCACCAAAAGACGGCTTAAAGCCCCGCTCAATTCTTGGTTCGCATCAATAGCATCTTTAGTCGAATTGGCACCTGCCAACTTCGCGCGTGCATCACTCACCGCTTTAATGGCTTCCGTTTCATGCGAAGCATAACCCTTCACCGTTTCGACAAGATTCGGAATCAAATCCGCTCTGCGTTTTAATTGGTTATCCACCTGTGACCACTTATTGTCTACGTCTTCATTTGCGCTTACAAGACCGTTGTAAGAAGATGCCCCATAAATGACAAGTAAAACGACAACGACTATTCCTATTATCCAACCTTTTTTCATCATAATCCCCCCTGCTCTTTCACATTCATATAAGTTATATTCTATATTAGTTCCACCAAAACTATGAATTTCAAACAAAATTTATCAAAATGAAGAACCAAACATTGATCATCAGCTACATAAAATCATAAGGCGTGACATCCTCCATCCCGATCATCGGGTCAGCATTCGTGAAGATTTCAAGATAACTTGCCTCACGCTCTTGCACCTCTCCCTTTTCCACCGGCATATTTTCTTCACTCAAAATCTCCTGCAGCTTTTCACGCAAAGTCGTTTTCCGGCGCATCTCATCATTACGCTCGATCCCTAGACGGAATGCATCTTCTTCACCGCAAAGGATCAAGAAATTTTTACTGCGGGTAATCGCCGTATACAATAAATTACGGCGGAGCATCCGATAATAACTTCTCACTACAGGTAAAATGACAATGGGGAACTCGCTTCCCTGCGACTTATGGATGGAGCAGCAATACGCATGTGTAATCTGGTTCAAGTCCTGTTTCGTGTATGTCACTTCGATTCCCTCGAACGATATGATTACTTTATCGACATGATCGGTATTTTCCTTAGCGAACAATATGGACACGATTTCACCCATATCGCCGTTAAAGACACCCTCCTCTGGCTGGTTCACCAGTTGAAGCACCTTATCTCCCGTTCTGTATATCACGTCTCCGAATTTAATTTCCCGCCGCTTTTCATCCGCATTGCTATTGAACACTTCCTGAAGCATTTTATTCAGTGCATCAATCCCGGCAGGCCCTCTATACATGGGAGCCAGCACCTGTATATCCCTGGCCGTGAACCCCTTCGTCCTCGCATTCGCAACCACTTTCTCGATTACTTGAGCGATTTGCCCGGTCTGGCAGCGAATGAACGATCGATCTTCTTGCTGCTTCGTCACATCATCCGGAAGCTTTCCTTTTTTGATACCATGGGCTAATTCAATGATCGATGAGCCATCAGCTTGACGATAAATATGTTCCAGACTGACAGTAGGCACACAATTCGATGCAAGCAAATCCTTTAAAACCTGCCCAGGGCCAACCGATGGCAGCTGATCTTCATCACCTACCAATATCACTTGGACATTTTCCGGCAAAGCCTTAAACAATTGATTGGCCAGCCATGTATCCACCATGGAAACCTCATCGATGATCACGATCCGGCCATCCAACTGATTATCCTCATCATGGGAAAAGCCTTCACTCCCGTTCCACCCCAGCAAACGGTGGATCGTAACAGCGGGAAGTCCAGTCGATTCGGCCATTCGTTTCGCTGCACGGCCAGTAGGAGCCGCAAGAACGAATGGAAATGGATCGCTTCCCTCTTTTTTATAATCATTAATGTCCATGGATACACCATGCAGCTCTGCATATAGCTCAACAATCCCTTTGATTACCGTCGTCTTCCCAGTACCGGGTCCCCCCGTCAAGATCAACATGGGCGACTGCAGGGCTGTTTGTATCGCCTCTTTTTGAGCTGAGGCATAAGAAACATTTAGACGCTCTTCCAGCTTTCCAAGGGCCAGTAAAAATTCCGATTCCGGGAACTGGTCTTCATACTCGGTTTGTGCGAGTAGTCGCTTGATGTTCGTAACAATTCCCTTTTCAGAATAGTAAAGTGAAGGCGGATAAATTCGTTGATCCTCGACAACGATTTTTCCCTCTTCCGTCAATTCGATTATTTCCGAGGAAATGTTCGTGAACTCTATGCGATCCCGTTTATTTTCCTCAAGCAATCGCTTGACCGCTTCCAATAGCTGCTCGGCTTCTATGTAGATATTTCCATCCTGAAGGCATTGTGATTCAAGTGTATACAAGCACGCAGCCTTGATTCGGTCGGGATGGCTGCCGGAAATGCCAAGCTGATGCCCAAGCTCATCCGCCCGTCCAAAACCAATCCCTTCAATATCCTCTACGAGCTTATATGGATTTCCCTGAACCATCGTGATCGTATCCTGTTTATACAATTGATAAATCTTCATCGACAGCTGCGGACCGAAGCCATATTGATTCAGGGCGATCATTACCTGCTCCAGACCTTGATGCTCGACTAATGTATCATAGAGGCCCTTTGCCTTTTCCCCGGATAGCTTCGGGATATCATCAAGTAACGAAGGCTGAGCCAGAATTTTGGAAATTGCCTTTTCCCCTAGTGTATCAACAATGCTCTCGGCTGTTTTTTTCCCAATGCCTTTGAACAGGTCACCGGATAAATAACTGACGATGCCTTCCTTTGATTGGGGCAAATCCTTGCGAAAATACTCTACATGAAATTGAAGGCCAAAACGCGGATGTTCCTTTATCGCCCCATAAAAAATATAGATCTCATCCTCATGCATCCTTGGAAAGTAACCTGTCACGACAGCTTCCTTCTCTTCATAATTCAGATTCGTTTCATGCACACGAATTCTTACAACCGAGTACATATTTTCTTCATTATGAAAGATCGTCACTAAATGACTTCCTTTCATGAACATTTTCTCTTCTGAAAACAAATCCAATGAATCTTGCTGGCTCAACGCTTCTCCCCACCTTTCCATGCATATGCAGTCTATTTACTCAGCATTCATTTCTTCCATCAGTTTCTTACCGTGTGCAGCAAGCATATGGTCAGGCTGTGCTTCCAAAGCTTTATCAAAATAAGCCATCGCCGCCTGCGCATCCTCACGATACCCGGCAAACGCAACACCTAAATTATAATAAGCATCGGCATGGCCTGGATCCTGTTCCACGACTAAATTCAGTTGATTGATCAATTCATCATATAATTCCGCATTGGCAAGACATAGCGCATATTGGAATCTCGCATCAACGTCCTCAGGGCTCAGCTCCACCGTTCTCTGTAAATAAGGCATCGCCAATTTAGGTTGATCTAACGCCATCAATGTCAATCCAAGCATAAAGTAAGCATCGCTGTTCTCCAGTCCCAAACGAATAGCCTTTTCAAACATATCCTTCGCTTCGATTAATTTAGTATCGGTTTCATAGTATAAGTTTCCTAATGAATAGTAAGCCGCAGCTGCATTTTCATCCAGCTCAATCGCCTTTTTGTAAAACTTGACCGCTTTATCCGTTTCACCCACGGCAGTCAGTACATTCCCAAAATTTATGTAGGCAACAGGCTCATTCGGATTTTCCTCGATCGCCTCATTAAAAACTTTCGCCGCTTCTTCGTATTTTCCTTGCTGCATAAACTCAATTCCTTGTTGATTCTTATCCATGATCATTTCACACTCCATTTTTCATATTAAAAAGTATAGCATAAGCCATCAGTTGAATTCAGAAAACACACCCTTAATCCAAAAGAAGTCCCCAACCGCAAACACAGCTGGGGACATGCTTATTTTACCCTACGTAAGTCAGTTTTTCACCTTTTTTAAATACTTCATCAATCGTACCGCCACCCAGGCACACTTCACCATCATAGAATACGACTGCCTGTCCAGGTGTGATCGCGCGGACTGGCTCGTCAAAGATGACTTCGACATCACCATTTTCCAGAACCTTCACCTTAACACCGCTATCCTCTTGACGGTACCTGAACTTTGCCGTACATGTAAATTCACCCGCAGGTATATGTTCCGCTACCCAGCTGACATTCACTGCTCGAAGGGAATTGGAATACAGCACATCATTATCAAAGCCTTGACACACATATAAAACATTGCGCTTCAAGTCTTTTCCCGCAACAAACCAAGGTTCGCCGCTGCCGCCAATCCCTAGACCGTGACGCTGACCGATCGTGTAATACATCAATCCGTCATGCTTGCCCATGACCTTTCCATCCATCGTGACCATATCACCGGGCTGTGCTGGCAGGTAATTGCTTAAAAACTCTTTGAAATTGCGTTCACCGATAAAACAGATGCCTGTTGAATCTTTTTTCGCTGCCGTAGCAAGACCCGCTTCTTTCGCAATCTCACGGACTTCCTTCTTATCAATGTGCCCAAGCGGAAACATGACTTTTTCCAATTGTTCTTGAGTAAGCTGGTTCAAGAAGTAGGTTTGATCCTTATTATTATCAATACCGCGAAGCATCTTGTATTCGCCATTCCGGTATTCAACCTGTGCGTAATGGCCTGTAGCCACATAATCAGCACCAAGGCTTACCGCATGTTCTAAAAATGCCTTGAACTTGATTTCCTTATTGCACATTACATCCGGATTCGGGGTGCGGCCCGCTTTATACTCATCCAAGAAATAAGTGAATACTTTATCCCAATATTGCTTTTCGAAATTGACCGCATAATAAGGGATGCCGATTTGATTACAAACGGCAATTACATCATTGTAATCTTCCGTTGCCGTACAGACTCCATTTTCATCTGTATCATCCCAGTTCTTCATGAATATCCCGACCACATCATAGCCTTGATTCTTCAATAGCAGGGCTGAAACAGAAGAATCCACGCCTCCTGACATACCCACGACGACGCGGGTATCTTGTGGTGCTTTATTCATTCTGTCACCTCATTTATTTAAAGAAGGAATTATCTTCCAACTAATCTTTTTACGATTTTCACGGTGGTTTCAGCAGCATGCCTGACTTCCTCTTCCGTGTTGTTCAAACCGAAGCTGAAACGAATCGAATTCTTCGTCCGCTCCGAATCTTTCCCGAACATCGCCACAAGCACATGCGACGGATCGATTGACCCTGCTGTACAAGCGGATCCGCTCGATACCGCAACACCTGCCAAGTCCATATTAACGAGCATCGATTCCACATTCGTACCCGGGAAACTAACATTCAGCACATGTGGCAGCGACTGTTCCATTGATCCGTTAATTTCATATTGTACATCCGCCCCATCAAGGACGGCAAGCAATACGTCTTTAAATTGCTTGTATTGCTCCGTTTTCTTTTCCATCATGCTTTGTGCAATTAAAACAGCTTCTGAAAAACCGGCAATGGCCGGCACACTCTCCGTACCCGCTCGGCGTTTTCGTTCTTGTTCCCCGCCATATAAATGCGGATTCAGCTTCAAGCCTTCACGTATATAAAGAAAGCCGATTCCTTTGGGACCGTTGATTTTATGCGCTGTTACACTCAGCAAATCCACACCCAATTCACGAACATCGATAGAGATCAAACCATATGCCTGAACGGCGTCCGTGTGGAAAATGGCTTGATGACCTTTAAGTAATTGTCCAATTTCAGCAATCGGCTGGATCGTTCCGACCTCATTATTGCCGAACATGACCGAAACCAAAATCGTATCGTCCCGCAATGCCGCCTTTAAATCGGCAATGGAAATAAGCCCCGCTTCATTCACAGGTAAATATGTGATTTCAAAGCCAGACTTCTCAAGGAATTGGCATGTATGCAAAACCGCATGATGCTCGATCTCCGTCGTTATGATGTGCTTTCCTTTTTCTTCATAAGCATTCGCAACACCAATGATCGCCGTATTATCCGCCTCGGTTCCACCGCTCGTGAAAATGATTTCATTCCGCCCGGCACCGATGCTTTTTGCAATACTCGAACGCGCCTCATCTAAAACATGGCGAGCCTCCCGCCCGAAAGCATGAATGCTCGACGGATTACCAAAGTCATGGCTCATGACTGTCATCATTCTATCGATCACATTCGGATGCATCGGTGAAGTCGCAGCATGATCTAAATATATTCTGTCCACTTTATTGTCGCCTCCATTAAAAAACGCAAGCGCCCACATAATAGGCGCATTGCTGATCACTTAAATATAGTACATATAAGAGTTGATTTCACCCGTATCCTTATAGTTCGCCAAATCCATAAGCGTCGTATTATCCAATACATCCTTCACAGCATCGCGGATCCGGATCCAAAGCTGGCGCTTCACCGGCTCTTCATCCTCAATTCCTTCAACAGGCGTAATCGGCCCTTCCAATACGCGAATGACATCACCCGAAGTAATCTCCTGAGGATCTTTAGACAAGACATACCCGCCATACGCACCACGGACACTCTTCACCAACCCTGCATTACGTAGCGGCGCAATCAACTGCTCCAAATAATGCTCCGACAGATTATGCGTCTGGGCAATCGATTTCAAACTTTTCGGGCCTTCTCCATAGTGTTTAGCAAGCTCGATCATAATCGTTAAACCATAACGGCCTTTAGTAGATATCTTCATACATATACACCTCAAATTATTTATCCGTTTCTAAATTCTTTTGAAATTATAGCATATTCCCGCCAGAAATGCATTCAACCTCCCTTCATTTGTCAAATTATCCTAATTGGAGAGGTAGGGAATATATTGTTAAAAGACGGATTATCCAGTGCCAAGGACGAATTAACTTACGCCAAGGACGAATTATATCTATCAAGGACGAATTGTCTTACGCCAAG
Organism: Peribacillus sp. YIM B13481; assembly: GCF_042787985.1. NCBI lineage: Bacteria > Bacillati > Bacillota > Bacilli > Caryophanales > Bacillaceae > Peribacillus > Peribacillus sp. YIM B13481. The sequence goes on along the minus strand of NZ_JBHZPE010000040.1, from coordinate 22,895 downwards.
AACGAATTATCCCGCATTTTGGCCGAATTAACTTCTTTGTAAGACAACGTACATTTTTTAAGTTCTGTTCTTTGACACATTTACTTTTACTAAAAATACAGGAAACCTATCATTAATAGAGAATATTTCTATTAATAAGGAGTGGTTACTATGATGATGAAAGAATGTGAGATACCTTTAAAAGTATATATGATAGAAGCTCTAATGAGACGCTTACCACCTGATCATGCTAAGCAACCGATATTAAACTCAGACATCAAAAAAATCAAAGCTGGATATAGTGGGGAATATAGAGTCTTATCCTCTCTAAATGCCCTTCCTGAAAAAGAGTATCTAGTTTTTCATGACCTCCGTCTAATTGGATCACCCTTCCCCTTCCAAATCGACATCCTTATTCTCACTTCTTATTTTCTATTAATTATTGAAGTGAAAAACATGGCTGGTGAAATCTATTTCGACAACACATTCAATCAACTTATCCGTACAAATCCAGATGGAAAAACAGAAGCTTTTGATGATCCAATTCTGCAAGTGAACCGGCAGCGCCAACAGCTAGTTGAATGGTTGAAATTTAAAAAAATCATCAATCTCCCAGTAGAAACATTAGTCGTCAGCGCCAATTCATCAACGATAATACGAGCTGAGAACAGAGATATTCATAGAAAAGTGATACGTAAAGATAGTATTCTTATAAAAATTGCAGAATTCAAAGAAAAATATAAAAAGAAAATCCTTTCAACTAAAAATATGAAAAGAATATCTACTATATTGCTCGACGAACATACACCTTATATCCCAAATCTTTTGGAAAGTTATGGAATCTCTCTTACCGCCCTTCAAACCGGAGTATACTGCCATAAATGTTATGCATTTTCTATGGAGAGACGATTAAGAAAGTGGATTTGCCGTACATGCTTGCATTCTTCCCATGATGCCCACATCTCCGCTCTTCAGGATTATGTATTCCTCGTTAAACCTACCATTACCAACAGCGAATTCCGGCAATTCCTCCAACTCAAATCTCCATCAAGTGCAAAAAAGTTATTAACTTCATTAAAATTACATCATTCCGGCAACACCAAAGGAAGAGTTTACTTTTTACGTTCGATTATTGAGGATAGGACGAATTAATTGGTGTGAAGGACGAATTATTTTCCTGTAGGACGAATTATTTCACTGTAGGACGAATTATTTTCCTGAAGGACGAATTAGCTGCCTGAAGGGCGCATTAAATACTAATTCAACTGCATTCACAGCATAATCAGCGCATTTTCCCCATAAGTTGTGATACCTTTATATTAAAAGGAGAGGTGCGCAATGAATATTAAACCGCTTGCTTTCCGGATGCGGCCTCGATCGATTGATGAGATCATCGGGCAGGAGCATCTGGTCGGTGAAGGGAAAATTATCGCAAGGATGGTGAAGGCTAAGCAGCTTTCTTCCATGATTCTGTATGGTCCGCCGGGAATTGGCAAGACATCGATTGCAAGTGCGATTGCCGGAAGCACGAAGTTTGCCTTCCGGACGCTGAACGCGGTAACCAATAATAAGAAAGATATGGAGATTGTCGCTGCTGAAGCGAAGATGTCTGGTAAAGTGATTTTGCTGCTTGACGAGGTCCATCGCCTTGATAAAGCGAAACAGGATTTCCTATTGCCTTATCTCGAAAACGGGATGATTACCTTAATTGGCGCGACGACTAGTAATCCTTATCATGCAATCAATCCGGCAATCCGCAGCCGGTGCCAGATTTTCGAGCTCAAATCATTAGAAATCAGCGATATCACAAAAGCCCTGGAACGTGCACTTCATGATGAAGAGCGTGGACTTGGTCAATATAAAACAGAGGTCGGCTTTGATGCCCTTACGCATTTTGCGACTGCTTCAAACGGAGATGTCCGCAGTGCCCTTAACGCTCTTGAGCTCGCCGTCATTTCCACTGAACCCGATGAGTCCGGAACGATTCATATAGATCTGCAAATTGCCGAAGAATGCATGCAGAAAAAAAGCTTCTCACATGATAAGGATGGAGATGCCCATTATGATGTTCTGTCGGCTTTCCAAAAATCAATTCGCGGAAGTGATGTGAATGCAGCCCTTCATTATTTGGGGCGCTTGGTCGAAGCCGGCGATCTTGTCAGCATTGCCCGCCGCATGGTGGTCATTGCCTATGAAGATATAGGTCTTGCCAATCCTCAGGCTGGTCCTAGGGCCCTTGCTGCAGTCGAAGCCGCTGAAAGGCTCGGTTTTCCTGAAGCCCGGATTCCACTTGCCAACTCAGTGGTCGAGTTATGCCTGTCACCTAAATCGAACACGGCCATTGTCGCAATTGATGCAGCGCTTTCCGACATTCGCAGCGGCCATAGCGGAGATGTACCGGACCATCTTAAGGATGCCCATTACAAAGGAGCCACAGATCTCGGACGCGGCATCGGTTACCTTTATCCGCATGACTACGAGAATGGCTGGGTGAAGCAGCAATACTTACCGGATAAACTGCGCAGCAAAAAATATTACAAACCGAAAAAGAGCGGGAAATTTGAACAAGCCCTGGCATCGGTCTATGAAAATATCGAGAAAAAGAAATAACTCCGGATCGCTTTAGACTCGGAGTTTTTTATTGTGGGAAATGAAAGCTTTTGACATGTCTCATATTGACAATGACCGCCTCCCCATGTGCATTCACCATCTCAATGATGCCATCTTTCACCGTACTGACCTTACCAATATTCTTCGGATGCATACCTAAGTCGAGCACCACCAGTTTATTGGTCAGCCTTTTCATCTGTTCCTCCAATGTCCTGGCCCAGCTTAAAGATGAGACCTGTGCCAGTTGCTCTGATTTATTCAAACCGTAAGGGCCTTTTTCATCATTTGTAACCGAAAGCCACTTCAAATGATCCATCGAGATGAACATCGTTTTAAATACAGGCGAATAAAAGACGAAATAGTTATTCATGATTCCCACGATATAGCCATGAACCGAGTGTTTTTTCGTGAGCAGGATTTCAACGAACCTCCCCTTCGCATTCATCAACAATTTTCGGAACGATGTCTCTTCGATCTCCGGCTCTCCTCCCGACCCAAACTCCTCTTCGATCATTGGAAAGGAAAAATTCTTAATGTGCCTGAATGGAATGTAACGGTACACTTTTCCAGTATACAAGACGATGATGTCCGAGCTTGCTTCAATTAAAATCCCCGCTTCATGTATATTCCCTGCAAGCTCAAGTTCCATATACTGACCTATATGTTTTGATAACAAGCGTTGCTTCCTCCTTTCTATTGAAATCAATCAAACCAAACAGTATGCTTTGTTCCAACTTGAAACCAGGTTACCTGTCATAATGGTTGCTTGGCCACTTTTTTGTCAGTTCCAAATAGCATTTGAACTGATAAAATCGTCATTAAAAATTTTTATAGAATGAAACATCTTCCATCATGGGCAAAAGCGGCATGTCCACTTTCCATAAGAAGGCACAACAACTCCATATTGGTTGCTGTACCTGTTTGGTATTTCTTTTACCGTGGGTTTTGGGATGTTGCTTTGATTAAGTTCTCAATCCATATTTGCTTGAACGTATTTACTCGAGGTCCCCGAAGTCTCCCTAAACCTCCATTTGATGAACTGCTTGAAGAGCTTTCAATGAATGAGCTGCTGCTTTCAACAGAAGAACTGCTGCTTTCGTCTGATGAACTGCTGCTTTCGTCTGATGAACTGCTGCTTTCGTCTGATGAACTGCTGCTTTCGTCTGATGAACTGCTGCTTTCGTNGAACTGCTGCTTTCGTCTGATGAACTGCTGCTTTCGTCTGATGAACTGCTGCTTTCGTCTGATGAACTGCTGCTTTCGTCTGATGAACTGCTGCTTTTGTCTGATGAACCGCTTGAACTGCTTCCTTTTGACGAACCTCCAGCTGAAGAGCCTCCATTTGCAGAGTTTTCACCTTCTGCTTCTGCTTCGCAATTTTCATTTACCTGCACAGTTATAACTACGAATTGGACATGATCCGTTGTCACATAAAATAATTCTTCATGATGAACAACGATAAGGTGGCTGTCAGTAACTTCCATCAGGATGCCCTCAACTTTATTAGGTCCTCCAGCACTGACGGATACCCAATTGTGGACTAACTGCGATAGTAAGCCGTTAATTGTTTCTGTACCGTCACCAAATTGAGGCAATAGCTCATTGTCCGCCAGCTCCAGCACTGTTACACTTTTAATATGGGAAATCGGGTATAGAACTAGCCCGTCATTCTCACTGGATAAAACTAAAAATTCCTCTTTTACATCTACAACCTGGCCAACTTTTGATGCCGGACCGCCGCCATTCACTTGAATGATGCTAGTTTGAAGTGATTCCAGCATACCTAAAAAATTTGCTGGATAAACTGTTTCTTCTTCGTTGATCGAACATAAATCAAGTTGAGATTTTTTCGCATTCCCCACAACAATTTTCAAATGCTCGATGGCGAAATATACGAGTTGATTTTGTTCTGTTTGAATCACGATATAATCGCTCTGAACTGTTAAAAGCTTGCCTTCTCTAGAATCAGGCCCGCCTTTAAACGCCCTCACAAATTTCCCTGTTAAAGCTTCAAGGTACGGTAAACCAACAGTCTCTTCCATTTTTCCTTTAGCCTCCAATAGTTATTTATACTTTAGTGATATCCGTACTGCATATATATGCGCCTTCTTTCTAATACGGACTCTGCTAATCACCCATTTTGTAGTAAATCGTCGTACGCCTAGAAAAATGTTATGAAAAAACTCTTTCCATTCTATTCAACTATTAAAAAGGGCCTTCCTTTTTAATAAAAAAACTCCGGAATTTTCCCCGGAGTTACTTCATCATTTACCTTATTGAACGAAATGGCCTTTCTTCCAAGTTACTTAATAATTCCGTCATTTCCCCTCTACTGCTGAGCCAAACGCTTCCATTGACACTGGGTGACGGCAAATTCATCTCGATCAGCAGAATTGAAAAGGATCCTTGGAAGCAGCCAATAGATCTTTATATACCTCCCATTTGCAAAACAGACTTGCACTCCCTCATAACCTGAAAGTCTGTCAGGAAAAAAAAAAGAATACTCCAAATCGAAATTTGGAGCATGACATTTACCTATGTTTTTCCTTTAGCCACCCGATTACCGATTTCCCACCGTTTTCGCGGAGATCCTCAGCTTCTTCCTTTCCAATGGCCTTACCATCCTTGATCACGATCACCTCATCAAGGATTTTCTCGATTTCATGAGTGGCCATGATAACCACTTGCCTTTCAAAATCGATATAAGACAGCAAGCTCCGTACTATCGACTCCCGAACCATAACGTCCAACCCTGAGAATGGTTCATCCAATAGCACGACCGGTGCCTCCCGGGACAGGGTCAGCACTAATTTAAGCCGTCCCCGATTACCTTTCGACATCGTACCGACCTTCTTCCGGACATCCAATTTCATGAATGCCAGCATTTCAATTGCCTTATCCAGATTAAAATCAGCAAATTGCGACGCATGAAAATCAATATACTGACCTGCGGTAAAATTGGTATAGAAAAAATCAAGCTCTGACAGATAAGAAACAACAGAAGCCGTCCTCCTGCTTACCGGCACCCTATCGACCGTCACCTCTCCATGATCCGGTTTCGCGAGTCCGGCAATCAGTTTGAGCAATGTTGACTTACCGCTGCCATTGGCCCCCAGCACCCCATATATCTTCCCCACTTCAAACGTGAGTGAAACACCATCAAGGGCAGTAATGCTTCCATACTTTTTCGTTACATCATGCAGCTCAACCGTCATTTTGCATCCCCCTGCTTCTTCAGAAATTGCTGTACCGCTGTCAGCATTTCTTCTCTCGACAAGCCGATTTCTATCATATTTTCAACGAATGTCTCGATAACTTCCGTTTGAATCCGGGTACGCAATGATGCAATCAGTACCGGATCATTTTTAACGAATGTACCTTGCCCCCTTCTCGTCTCCACAATTCCATCCCTCTCAATCTCGGTATAAGTACGCTGGATCGTATTCGGATTGACACCCATCTCGACAGCCATTTCGCGGACCGATGGCAGCTTATCCCCACTCTTTACCTCACCCCGTACAATTGAATAACAAATTCGATCGGCAACCTGTAAATAAATCGGTTTTGAAGCATGAAAATCCTCTGACATCCTTTACACCTCAATCTTTCGGTCCAAGAGCCAACATGAAGCGAGGAACAATATCACTAATGCGATAACATCCAACCCACTTGTCAAAAGCGAAATATTCCCTCTACCTTCTAGATAAAACTCCAACTTGGCTTGAGATAAGCTAAACGACGAACCGTTAAAAGCAGGTACAGCCCATAGATCATCCAGTTTCTTATATGTCTCGGTATTTCCAACCCAATTTTTCACCAAAACCATTCCTATAAACAGAAGCGACACAATCAGCCAACGAATATTTTTAATAAGCTGAATCCTTGCGAGTGCATGATACACTACCCATAAAAACATCATTAGCACGGCAATGACAATACTGACCGCCGTCATAACCCCGCCTATCTCTAACAAGCCTATTAATTCCAAAATATTTTCCATCTGAACGTCTGGCTGAAAATAACTGGTCGGAACCCTAAAAGCCACAAAAACTAAACAGCAGGCAAATAAAATTGAAACCACCTGAAACAGCACACTTGACAATAATTTACTTCCAAGCAGCATCGCCGCAGACTGGGGGTTATGAATCCACAACTGCGTCTTCCCCTCATAATTCAAACATCCAAAAATCAAAGAGAACATAATAAATGGTTGTAAGAACATGATTATCCATGTGCACATATAAAAAAGACCTGCAACTTCCAAATACCTGGATGCCAATAAAGCAATAACCACTAAGCCAACCTGTGCAACCAATAGCCAGAGAAGTGTGGATTTCCCGATCAGCCACTCCTTTATCATTAAACCTTTAAACGAATTCAACGTCCCAACCCCTTCATTATTGTCCTAGTTACATAGTACACAGTTACACTGATCTATGTCAAAAGTATTATAAAATAACAAAATATACTATTCTTTTATAGTGAATTTAAATATAATAGATGAAGTGGTTACAATAAGAGGAAGGAAGTAAAATATGAGACATGAAAAAAAGACGAAAAAGAAACGGACATGGCTGAAGGTAGTCGGTATAATTGTCCTACTTTTCATATTAGCAGGGGGAGCGTTAGCCTACTCCATGTGGAATGCTCTAACTAAAACCGTTGAATCAATGCATACACCCATAGACCGTAACACGGATAAACGAACAAAAGACCTAGCACTATCGGATCAGGAGCCCTTCTCGATGCTCATGCTCGGTGTCGATGAACGTGATGGCGACAAAGGTCGTTCAGATACAATGATCGTCTTGACGGTCAATCCACAAAAGAAGTCAGTCAAAATGCTAAGCATTCCGCGTGATACACGGACCGAGATCGTCGGTCATGGTACACAGGATAAAATCAACCATGCGTTTGCCTTCGGCGGCGCAAAGATGTCCATGGATACTGTTGAGAACTTCCTCGATATCCCGATCGACTATTATATGAAGATCAATATGGAAGGATTTAAGGATATCGTTGACGCAGTCGGCGGCGTGACTGTTCAAAACGATTTGGACTTCACCTCCGATGGCATTCATTTTGCGAAAGGTTCGCATACTCTTAATGGGAAAGAAGCCTTAGCCTATTCACGAATGAGGCATGATGATCCGAATGGTGATTTTGGTCGTCAGTCCAGACAACGTTCCATCATTGAGGCTGTCATCAGGGAGGGTGCGAGCGTTTCCTCTCTGACGAAATACAATGATGTCTTCGACGCACTGGGCAATAATATCCAGACGAATTTGACGTTTGATGACATGATGGACATCCAAAAGAACTACAGGGACGCTAGCAAAAGCATTACCCAATCATCCATAAATGGCAAAGGAACGAAAATCGACGGAATCTACTACTATATTGTGTCGGATGAGGAAAAAGAAAAGGTTCAATCCGAATTAAAAGAACAATTATCCATCAAATAAGAAAAAATGAAAAAGCTGTCCGGGCCTGCAACCCGACAGCTTTTTCATTTTCACCGTCCAATAATCTGACAAAAAACGAACACCAATTGTAGAGATTTGTTGGAATTTTTGTTGTTTATTAGGCATGAAAAAACGGTATAATCTAGTAGGAGCTGATACTTACATTTCCCCTTGCCCCTTTCATCACTTGACACTATTATTCTTTGGACCCGGAATTCCATCAACCATCATTCATCAACCATAATAAATAATCCTAAACAAAAGGAGTGGATTTAATTGAAAATCAAAGCAGGCAGCTGGGCTATGCTAAGCACACAGGACAAAATGTTTATTCTGAAAGCCATCAGTGATCGCTCAAGAATGAAATATGTTTCATGATAAGTAGACCTATTGGAATCATTATACGAGAGCATCGCCTCTCCCTTTTCACTAAAACGAACTTGTGCCTGAAAAAGGAGAGGAATCTATTCAAACTGATAATTCCATAACAAACGCCATTCGCCTTTTTCTTTAACGACGTAGCAATCCTGTTCCAATGTAAACACCCCAAAACGAGAATTGAAGACCTGTGTAACTGGAATTTTAAAGGCCGTTTTATGCACCCTTCCATCCTTATCCAGACTCCAGTTCTTCACTTTCTTAACTTGGCCTACATCATACTGAAAGGTCTCCACATCCATATGCTGTAAAAACACATGAGAGCGATTTTGCACATAAGCTGCCCGATTCGGAAACCGCAGCTTCATTTCAGAACTTAACAAATCCCAGGACTTCCCGAACTCCGCTTCGCTTTCATACTCATAAAAATCTTCCACCACGCTTTTTGAACCGCTCGGCCAAAGAAAAATGATCCAAGCCCCTGCAGCCAATGCCAGGAGAATAATCGCCAATGCTCCCAGTGGAATCTTATTTTGTCTTCTCACTCATCAATCACCCTCACAGGTTATCTTTCATTTATATATATAGGGGAAAACGATAAAAAAGAAGCATGTTGTTAGACATGCCCCTTAAGTTTATGTGAAATGATCTCTCAGATTCTAGGACTTCTCCAACGATAAAAGAAAAGAAAAAAGAAAATTCCCAGCAAACCGCCAAACGTGTCCAGCATGACATCCTGCCACAAGGGAGTTCGGCCACCCGTTAGTTTTTGATGCAGCTCGTCAGCACTCGCATAAAAAAGGATGCATAAAAAAGCGCCTGGAAACGAAAGAACAGGATTCTTCACAAAACGGCGCCAAACACCATATGTCAATAATCCAAACACAAAAAAGATAAAAAGATGGGCACCCTTCCGAAGGAAAAACTCCAGAAAACCATTCACCCCTGCTGTTTGGGCACTCACTTCAACGCCACCATACATGAATGAAATGCCGCTTAATCTATCATACCAATACGGCGTATTGAACTGCGCTAATAAAGGGGAAATGCTTTGCTCCTCATACGTTTGCGAGGAAAAAAAGAAGATGACCATCGCCCATAAAACGAGCAAACCCGGGACGTAGTATCTACGGATCATATACTATCAGGTTCTTCCATGATCCCGCTTAATTTTTCCTTAATCTCGTCCACAAGTTCATTTACAGTAACATCCTGCCCAGACTCTCCCTTGGCAAAAGTGTCTTTTAAAATATCAAAAAAATCCATTTGAATGTTCCACTCCAATATCATTGAGCCACCACTTCATACTGTTGTCCTAATCCTTTTTTTCAAAAATAAGGAATATAGCTCTTTTTATTTGATAATCACATATAAAGTGGTGATTGGCAAGCGGAATTAATCTACAAAAGGGTAAAATCTGAATTTTTAAAGAAATGATCACAAAAAGTTCATAACTGACGGAATATTAAAATCAGCAGTTGAATACATGCAGTTCATTTGGTGTAAGATCCAAATGAAAAAAAACAAAAAAAGGGGCGATTCCTCAGCCCCTTCGATACCCGCTATTATTGCCCCATTAAATAAGTCATCAATGAAATCAATACGAAAGTAATGGAAATATAAGCCCCGATAAAAATTTTCTTGCTTCTCTGTTTCTTTTCATAAACTTCCTCGAACGTAATGAATTTGTTTTTTGTCATCAAATAATCTCCTTTTATTTTGATGGCAGCTATCTGACATCGCCTTCCGCGAAGTCCCTTCGCTTGATCTCTATAGTTATATCGGCATACAACCAAAAACATTTAGGTATTATTAACTATATAGTTTATCATACAAAGTACCTTAATTAAAATATTCCATTCTACCAACAAGTCTTTTATTCCTAGGTATTCATTCTTAATGCAAAGCAATTATCCCTACCTGTTCATAGAACTGTTTTTTGGGCTGCAATTTGTTCAAACCATATCCATTTACCGATTAGTAAATAAAAAGGATAGAAAATCACCCTTTGCAAAAAATAACAAAAATGATATCAACGAGAGGAAGAGAAAAAATGAATTCAGAAATGCAGGAGAAATGCGGGGTATTTGGGGTGTTTAATCACCCCAAAGCAGCCGAATTAACTTATTACGGACTTCATTCACTTCAACACCGTGGTCAGGAGAGTGCAGGAATTGTGGCTAGTGATGGAAAATCATTCAGGAGTCACAGGGGCATGGGATTAGTAACCCAAGTATTTTCACGGGACATCCTTGATGGACTAAGCGGAAATATGGCCATTGGCCATGTACGATATTCAACTTCTGGTGAAAGTTTACTGCAAAACGCACAACCCCTCGTTTTTAAATATAGCGAGGGGGACTTGGCTGTTGCTCATAATGGCAACCTCGTAAATGCAAGGATAGAACGGGATGTGTTACAACAGCAGGGAAGCATCTTTCAAACAACAACCGATACTGAAATAATTGCTCACTTAATAGCTCGTTCAAGTAAAAAGCATTTCGCCCAAGCCGCACCTGATATGCTTAAACGTATCGACGGTTCATTTGCCTTGATTATAATGACTGAAAAACAAATACTAATCGCCTTGGATCGTCATGGGTTACGTCCGCTTAGCCTTGGGAAAATTGGCGAATCAATCATCGCCTCCTCAGAAACATGCGCTTTAAATGCGGTTGATGCTAAGTTCTGGCGGGAAGTTGAACCGGGTGAATGGCTTCTTATAGATGAAAATGGAATTCAAACTGGAAGATTTGCGGAAAAAGGAAAGGTTTCCCTTTGCTCCTTTGAATTTGTCTATTTTGCCCGTCCAGATAGCGTCATTCAAGGAAGAAGTGTCTTAGCAATCCGAAAGGAATTAGGTCAAATTCTGGCAAAAGAACATCCGACACAGGCTGATGTCGTCGTTGCAGTTCCCGAATCAAGCGTCCCTGCCGCCATTGGTTTCTCCCAACAATCAGGAATTCCATATGAAATGGGGATTATTAAAAACCCTTATGCTGGTCGTTCATTCATTGAGCCCACGCAAGAATTGCGCGACTTAGCTGTTCGACTGAAATTAAGCGCTGTGCAAGAAATTTTGGAAGGAAAAAGGGTGGTATTAGTCGATGATTCGATTGTTAGGGGAACGACAAGCAAGCGCATTGTCCAATTGATTCGGCAAGCAGGTGCCAAGGAAGTCCATGTAAGAATTAGTTCACCTATGGTTAGAAACCCTTGTTTTTATGGAGTGGATATGCCAACTAAGGAAGAACTATTTGCCAACAAACACGAACACGAACGAGCGATGGGACAGGTTATCGGGGCAGATTCATTAGCCTTTTTAAGCACCGAAGGGTTATTAGAGGCAGTAGATGTAGATCTTGGAGAAACTAGCAGTCGCTGTATAGCCTGTTTTAGTGGGGCTTACCCAACTGATATTTGAAGGATATGGCAGGCATCACACAAACACAACTGTCTTTGTGTGATGCCTAAAACTCCATTTTCCTAATATTAAACCCGCGCTATATTTCCCCTCCTGACAGTCGAACTCCTCGATCACCAATGAGTGTATCTTTTTATTCCGAGTCTTTAATTTCTTATCTTATAAAGTTCAATATAATTTTTATCCAACCGAAAAATGACAACCATAAGGGCAGACTGAATAAGGTTCCCCATATGATTCCCATCATAATATTTGCAGGTCCATCCATAATAAAAATCCCTCTCATTTAAGTTGCATTTTATTATTGTGTCCATGATTCATTGTTCAGGATACCCTTTCATGTGTTTTTTGGTAAAAAAGTCCATAAAAAAAAGACTGAATATCAGTCTTCCCTAAAGTAAATATTTATTAACCCATAATGAACTTTTTATCTCTATTACCTAAGATGAACTCCCGCACATCTTCAATGGATAATCCTAAGTCTTTAGCCTCTAAAATTAAATAAACCCATTCTTCTAATTCATTTTTTGCTTTCATGACAAATCCCGCCCCATTTGTGGTAACACAGCCGTCTTAGCATAGCCTTAGACCTGTAATTTTGCGTCCCTACTTTTCAATAGGTTTGCTTTTCTCAAGAATATATTCTTTCATTTTTAATAAATCTATTGAAAAAAACTTTTTGATTGTCTGTTTCGATGGCGCTCAACCATCATGTCCTCAAAAAAATTCCCCTACTATAATACTATATTACTGTTAATTATACTTAAAAACGTAACAATTGCTCATAATATTATTCGTTTTTTTATGTCATTTTTCCACATTATTCTTCAAAAAGTGACATTGCAATATATAAACTCAGGTAAAATGTGCTTACTTTAAAACACTTTTATAAAAACAATAGAGATATATTCCTATAATTAACTTATATTTCCTATACCGGAATAATATTTCGAATCAATTGGCTTTACTAGTAATAAAATGATTCAGTTTTAATTAATTTTCCCTAAGAAAAAAAGCCAGCATTACAAACCATAATATGGCTGTAACCTGACTGTTTATTATATATTTTAGAGTTTACACACTTGATTCCATTTGGATCCCTAATAAATTGCTAAACATCCCTCTTTTTTCACTCGCTAATTGGTTATATTCACCGACCTGAATAATTTCTCCCTGATCCATGACCAACACTTGATCGGCATTGCGAATCGTCGATAATCGATGAGCTATTACAATGATGGTCATTTTCCCTTTTAATCTTTCAATAGCGGATTGAATCTTTGCTTCGTTCTCGGTATCCAGTGCACTTGTTGCTTCATCCAAAACAAGGATGGCTGGTTTGCGCAGAATCGCTCTGGCCAGTACTAGACGCTGCCTTTCTCCTCCTGACAGGCGGACACCTCGATCACCTATGAGAGTATCCAAGCCTTGAGGAAGCTTTCTGACAAAATCCGCGGCTGCAGCAAATTCCAAAGACTCCCATATGGATTCATCACTTGCATCAGGGTCAATGATCAGCAAATTTTCCCTTATTGTTGCATTAAAGAGAAATGGATCCTGTGGAATATAACTTATGGACCTCCGCAACGATAATAAGCGGTCATTTGTAAGGGGATTATCATCTATTCTGACTTCACCCTTATTAGGTTGATTTAACCCCATTAAAATATCTATTAAGGTGCTTTTTCCGGCACCCGATCGCCCTACAATAGCCGTCATCCGGTTAGAGGGAATGTGTACGTTTATATTTTTAAGGGCATACGTACTCTCACTTTGATCATAACTAAAATACACATTACGACAATCTAACCCTCGTTTAATTTCAATAGGCTTGATATTTTTATAATCGGATTCATATAACTCTCTCGCAACTCTACATTCGTTTTGTAAATCCGACAATGCTTTAAAAGATGGAAGCGTAGATCCTATTTGCTCTAAATTAGATTGAATGCTAGTGAACCTTGGCCATAACCTTGAGAAAATAACCATGATCAGCATTAATTGTGCTGGCTGGGCCATGAACATCTTTATCGAAAAAAACACAAAAATGGCAATTAAAAGTGAAGATACGATTTTGAAGATCATTTGGGAAGTTGTATTTAACGTCGTTAACTTGATTCTGTTTTTTTCCATTCTTTCACTTAAAGAAAGAAACCAATTCAAATGAGATTCCTCTAGTGAATTACTTTTGATATCTTTCATTCCGTTAAGGTGATCTGTCATACCCGCTAAATATGTTTGTGTTAACTGAAAGGTTTCCTTTCCTATAGACTGAGACTTTTTCACAAATTTCCGGGACGAAAAAATAAGGATCAACCCAAAGGCTATTATAAAGCTCGTCATTGGAACAGATAAATAAAATGCTATACCGATTTGAATGAAAGTAAAAATAATAGAAGATAAAAACTGTAAGACTAAATTAATACCCGCACTCACTTTGAAGGTTTCATTTGTCATGATGTTGATGATATCAGATTTCCTCTTTTTCAGGTAAAATCCCCAATTTACTTGCAGCAGACTGCCATACGCCTCATCCCTTAACTGCCTGACAAAACCCTGTTGGATTTTCACTCCTAAGATTGTTTGATTCCGCTTAAAAATACTTTGTCCAACCATTAATAACACGTAAACTCCCAATATCAATAAAAGACTAATCGTTTCAGGAATTCCTAAGAATAATTCATTAACCCAACTTAAAAAAGGAACTTCCACTGTACTAATATCTAAAATACCGGTCATTCCAATCAACGGGATTAATAAGAAAATTCCTACACCCTCTAATAAACCTATTAAAATCATACAAATAAGATTGATATAAAGAATTTTCCCTGAATAATCATGTATCCGCTTGATAAAATGCAAGAGATGCTTCAAAACCATATCCTCCTATCACAGAGCTTGTTTCTTTGTTATCCCGAATGTCTACAATGCATATTGCTTTATTGCTTAATTACGACATTTGAAGGAAAGGTATTGGGGCACATTATAGGTTAATAAGAACTTCTACGTAATGGATAAAATAGAATCCGAGTGGGGGTTGGTGATTCGTAGAATTTATATACTCTCTATTATAAATCCGTTTCCGGAGAAAATCGTGTTAAACGTCCCCCCTCTTAAAATAGGTATCGAGGACGTTAACTAGATTCTTGTTCTTTCAGCTTTTCAATACTGTTCTCTTTAGCGAATTTAGAAACGACCGTGAACCTATCCATCACTTCAGCACCAGTTATATAAAAAGGACCGCTACGTAACCAAGCATGTGCAATGAGTTCTCCATTCTCATCTTTAGCTGTACCTAAATAAAGAGTACTATCTATATTTCTTTTCTCCAGCATTCTCATACCAGCAATTGCCATTACAAGGCATTGGCTTTCCCAAAAAGTATAGCGACTCATAATATGAATAGCTCGCGATATACTGGCTAAAACCTCTTTATTCGATGAATTGGAGGTATATGATGTCTCTTTCATTTGTTCACCTAGTGAAGGAGCAACTTTTGAAAATGGAATACTCTTAAGATAACGGGCTCTACCTAAATGTAAAAAGGCCTCAATAAGCAGCAGCTTTGTTTTAAAGTTCAATCGAAGAAAATTCCGCGCTTTCTTTGTGATATTCATTGTTTCCTCCTAGAGCTAGTAATTCATGATACTAGGAATTAATGCTATCTTCTATTTTAACTAGGCCTTGCTCTAACAATTGATTTATAAAGTCCGTGACTTGTTCCTCACACTCGGTTTGAGCTACATCATATTGAGACTGTAAGGTTGTTACTAACTCACGAATCGTAATGGGCTCCTTCATTAGATCCCATATCTCACCACCTAATGTTCCTAAATTATAATACTTTCCTTTGTGAACACTTAACATCACTTTTTCTCCGTCCATGTCACTTGCGATGTTACCCTCCCTTTGTACAATTGCTTTTTCTAAAGAAATTTGTTGTGTTTTCAAAATAAAGAATCCTCCTCGTTTATATTTTCTAATATTTGAGATACAAGATTATTGACTGTAAATCCTGTGTTAGGCCGATGCAATTGATACATATGGATTTTATTTAAAATATTTACCGACTCCATAAAATGCCACTCCATTAAGCCTAATCGTGGGACTAGAAAATTACGATATGTATGACAGAATAAAGTTCGGAAACGTTCTAGTTGATTTATTTTTTGTAGTGTAACTTCTCCATGCTCTGTTTTTACTAATTCAAATACAGTGCTTAATGGTAAAGGTTCATTTGAAAAACTAGACGTAACTGGTACAGCAAACTTTGTTTCCCTTTCAAATAAAGGCTGGTAACCTTTCTTTTCTATTCCAAAAGCTTGTAAACTTTCTTGCCATAGTTTTTGTTGTGGATATGAGGGAGTTATAAAGGGTTTATTGTCTTTTGATAGAGAAACAGGGATAACATCATCACTTAAAAGTTGAAATCCTTCTTTTAAAAAAGCGGCAGCAAGTGTTGATTTTCCAGCTCCTGAATCACCAACGAACGCATATGCCTTCCCATTGATATTTACTGCACTTCCATGTAAAGGTATCACTTTTTTCTGAAGTAAGATAATCCCCATACATGTTCCAAGAATATATAGTCGAATATGATCCTCATCAGAATTTGATATAGGTGAAACGGTAATTTTCTTTCCTTCTTGAATCTTAAATATGGCAATGCCGGGAACTTGAAACATAACCATATGATCCTCAACAACATATTTTTGTTTTGGCAAAAGAACTTGCTTCTCCCAAAGCTCTGATAAATCCCCGTATTCAATTTCCACATCGGTCATGTCCTTGGAAATTCCGAGTCTGGGTACTTCAGGAAGGAGTATATCACTAAAAAGGTTCAATCCGAAAGCTCTATAACCTAAATTTTGTACAATCTCTACCATCTCTTTCACTCCATATACTAGAAAAATTAATCAAAGCCCTTATACCTTAAAAATTGTATAAGGGCAGTTATTACTAGGGGAAAACAATCAAATCTTTAATTAACTATGGTGAACCATTTCATCTGGATCATTCTGCACACCATCAGGGATGGTTATACCAGGACCTCCCATAGTCATGTTAATGTTAAGTACTTCTAATTTTGGAGTTTGCCATTCTTTTTTCATTTTTGTCACCTCCCTTCAATGAGGTTATTTAATAGGCTCTGTTAAACTATATGGTTGATTCTATTTTTTCAACCATCATCATAAACATAGCTTTTTAAGAAAACGATAAACAATTAAACCTCTCATTAAAATTCTAAATTCAGAATCAAAGGCAACATTAGGCTGGGGTTCTGTGCGAAACTTGTTAAGTGCCTTCTTAATTGCTCCCATATTCAAAAAATTAGCTATAAACGGATCCTGACTAAGCTGTTCCACCTCACCAATAAATACATTCCAGTTTGGGAGCATTCTAGCAATGGTATCTGCACCCTGAACTCCCCGAGTTTTCTGGTTTAATCTAATGTCATCAGGCAAATACCCTTTTGTGGATCGTCTAATGAGTGATCGATCTACACCATTCTGCACAAATTGTTCAAAAGGAAGGGATAAACAAAATTGAATAACTCGTAAATCATTCGTAGGGTCATGTCCCTGTAATGAATACTGCAAGGATAATTTAGTTCCACTTGTTCCCGTTGTATTCCACATATTCAGATAACCAAAGTGATTTTTCCTAATATCATTAATATTTGTAGGATTAACGCCCATTATATTGATTCCTTGTTCCTCTAGTTTTGAAAAAACTTTAGTTCTCCGAGCAAAATCATCATTAATTAATAGTGGCGAATCATCTTGATTATTTGCTTTGGTATTAGGATGAAAAGGATAAGCCTTTTTTCCAATCACTTTCATTACTCTCGATCTTTTTACTCCCATATTTTTGCTATAAGAATTTACTTCATGATATAGGCGGATCCATCTCATTTTTCTTAATAATAAGGCATAGTAATCAAAAGTCGGTCCCCAAGAAATTGAAAAATTTCCCCTTGCACCGTTTAACAATACTCCTATTCCAAGCTTGTTAGCCTCTTCATATATCCCCTTCACCCAGACGGAATTTTCAAAAAACTTATAGGGCATTTCCATTATTTCTAGCCAATCATCTACTACTGATAATGAGCTTTGGCCTTCAAACTTTAAATACTTAGCATTGATATTTCCAACATGATTAACTGTAGATTTAATAAGTGGCCTCTCATCTGCTAATCGTTGTTTTGGGGTCCAATCATCAAATTCATCAATAGGGATAGAGCTAAAGGTATATAATTTTTTGTCTTGGTTTAGGAGAGTATTTGCAGCAAAGCTGACAACAGACCCTGAATCCAATCCACCACTTAAATTAGCTCCCACTTTACGATGTGTCCGTAATCTCGAAGTCACTGCTTTTTGAAAAACTTCCCTAAAAGCCTCTTCATAATCGGAATTTGATTTCAAGTGCAATTTATCACTATCTCCTACCGTACAATATCTCGAAATCATTACTTTATTATCTACTATTGATATAGTATGAGCGGGCGGTACTTGTTCAATTTTATTATAGGCGGTTAAAAAGGGATCTACCGTATCATTCATCCCTGGAATTGCTAAAAACTCCGCTAACCACTGCTCATTCAGTTTTTTTTCGATATATGGTAATTTAAGAAGAGGTTCAATAGTTGTACAAAAAGCAAATTTCTCATGGCTTTTGTGATAATATAGCGTTCTACTCCCTGCGAAATCTCTTGCCCCAAATAACTTTCTTTTTTTCTGATCCCAAATCATAAATGCAAAGTCACCGATTAAATGCTTAGGAGTTTCTTCACCCCATTTTAGATAACTTAGTAGAATGACTTGACTATCCGATAGGTTATTTCTATCTACTTTTTTAATACATAGTTTATCAAACAATTCCTCTCTATTATCAATGATTGCATCGGCTGTTATCGCCATTTGTCTTTCATAATCATAAAAAGGTAACTGTTCATTTACCGACTCATTTGTAAGCCACTGAGCATGACATCCAAGAAAAGTATGATCATCATGCCATATCTTGATACAATCAGCAGGAAATTTTTCTAAAGACTTCATTAAAATCTCTCCATACTGGAGATTTATCGGTTCTTCATTTAAGTGATATAATCCGGCGATTGCGCTCATTCTTTTCACCTGCTATTTTAGTTTTACCATTAATACAGTGACTATTGTTTTGACATACTTTGTTTAATCTAATTTTTAAATTAATCATTAAATATTGGAAAAATTTGCATTCGTAATTATTAAATGGGAGCTGTTCGCCCATAGATTCAGGAGTAATCCATTTAGCGTGACACCCAAGAAAAATCTTTTCTGAATGCCAGGTTTGAATAGAGTCGGCCGGATATTTCTTTAAAGCAGCCATTAAAATATGACAATGCTGGAAATTTACCGGCTCTTCATTTATCTGACAAATACCAATGATAGCGCTTATGTTTTCCTCCTGCTTATATTGTTATGTATATAAAATTTATAGAGTAGTATTATATTCTTCTCATTCTAGATTTCTATTAAATTAAAGTAGTAGTATTACAAGTTAAAAGTACCCAATGTTTTTTTGGATACCCACTGAGTTACAAGTCCTATATTATTTAAAACATATTACTTTATCTTTCTTCGATGGTGATTAAAAACCTTTATGAAAATACTACTATCATCTGATTTAAAAAACTTAACCCCAACTAATTTTAAGGGTGTCCATATTTCTCTCATGTGAAATAAAGGCATTAAAATTCATCCTTTCTTCATAAACCCTGTTAACATAATAATGAATAATATTAATATCTTCCTTTAATAGAAAATTTATTTTTGATAATAGACTTCAATTTTCAAATCACGATAAAAAAACCTAATAATCCATATATCAACAAGCGTTGCTTTTTTATGTATTAAATGGTTTTGTGTTTATATATCTCCTGACTAGCGTCCTTTTCATAAGAAACAAACCGGTCAATCTAACTGTTTCTACGAACAATTTGTTCTTTATAACGAATTACATAAGCTAAATTTACCATCTATTTATGCCTATGTCAATAACTTTTTATCTGCATATAAATATCTAAAAAGCCACTTTTTATCTTCACAGATTCAGTAGGATTATAATCACCTCGATTTTAAGAGACTTGTAATTCTTCAGTATTCTACAACCTTTTGTTCAAGATTAAATGCTATTTACATTCTCTTGATAGACAAATTTCCTTCTTAAGTAATTTTATGTACTTATAAATCTCATTACATATTATTCATCTTTTTTCCTTACTCCTTAATGTTTCAGAAAACAAATAATCCATCACTTGAGGAGATAATTTCGACATCGTAAATACAATACATTAACCACAATCCGGTAAAATTATCTTCAGAATAAAATAAGTTATATAATGGAAAACAAAAATATCTATACTGTTTATACTAATATAGCAACAAGTGCTCAACCTGTGGAATTAAGTCCATAATTTGGACACAAAAAGTTAAGTCTTAAGCTCTAATTATATTTGGTTTCCAACTACCTATAAGGCTTGATACCCAAAGCTGAATTTGGAAATTACCGTATGTACCAAATTGCAGTATATTTATTTATTATTTTCTATAAATATTCAAAAACAACTTTTCGCTCGATACGATTTTCTTCTTTTAAATGGATACTATAAATCTTTTGAAAAAAAAGCACCCATCTTTTTTCCTACAGATGGGTACTACTGATTTAAAATATTTTTTATGATGTATACTTTTTAATTTATTCAATATTTATGTATGTTTAACTAATTTTCTCCACATCCATAAAAAGGGCCTTAATGGAAAATATAAAAAGTGCAGGTAATTTGGCAATACTAATGTTTCAACATCCGCAGATTTCGGATAAAATAAATTCAAAATATAAAAAAACCTTTGAAGTTGTGATTTAGATGCAAATAGATAACGATTAATGAAGAAACTTTTTTGCAAATTTGACTTTAATGATAATAGATTTCGCTTAAAATATTTAGGTGATTCATCTTCGGATAAGGCTGAGTATACTGGTGTCATTTCCCTTATGTAATATAATGCGTTTTGCGCCAATTTTCTTGAACGCTTACCTTCTGTTAATATTTTATTCTCTTCGTTAATTGGAGTATTTAATAGCTGTGAAGTTAAAATAAGAGCCTGCCCTTCTAAAAGAGATGCTTGTTTTCCCAAATGGTACTGTTCGTAATTCCCCTTTATTGCATTTTCTTTTTCTAAATTAATCCTTTTTCTAATAATTTGGTCAATATCCGACAACCAACGTAGACGAAACCAACCATGACGAGCACCATGAGCTATAAGATATAAATACAAATCCATTTTCCCCAGAAAGTAAATAGGATAATTTGTTAGGCTACTAATTCTTTTTCGCTCCCACAAATCATTAAAGCTTGGTTCTATAGTAGGACGTGGATGTAGTCCCCAATGTATTTCAATATTTATCTTTTTTTGGGGATGGATGTATGTTTCATGGTGATTCCTCCATTTCCATATTTCAAAAGGTGCAAGCTTTACTTTCTCATAACCCAAATTCAAAAGAAGTTCTGTAGCTCTTTCCAAATCGGTTATAGGAATCAAAATATCTAAATCTTTGGAAGTTCTAAGTGAAATATCTCCGTACAGATCGGCTGCAACTACCGGACCTTTTAAAAAAAGCATACGAATTTGATTTTCGTTAAAAATTTTACTTATTTTTTCCATTTCACCACTTAAATGTAACATTTGAAACGTATTTTTTTTATATTCAAGATACAAAGATTTAATTACTTCTGAAGGTACCAAATTTTCATCTATCTTTTTTAACTTCGAGTATATTAATGGGTACACCCTATGGTGAATTGCTAAATCGAGGAATTTCTCCCAATCGATGTTTATAAGCAATTCGTTATTGATTAACCGTAAGCAATCCTCATTTTCCATTTTTAATATTTCTAATAAAAAGCTAAATTCTTTTGGTAGTGTTCTCAAATCCAACTTAAAATTGTTATCCATTATCTTCTCCCTGAAAAGATTTATTACTGATTAATTATCTCCAAATTTAGGCAGTTAAAAATAATCCATTTGAAAATAAGACCAAAAAGTTATAACATAATTCTTAAGTCCTATACTTATACTAATACTAGCATGATAATAGATGCAGTCAATAAATATTTACAAAATTTTATAAAAAATGGAACATTCACAAAACCAATTCGTTAAGTAAAAACAATTTAACTCTTTCTCAAGCATTGTCATGTTTAAAATATGATAAGGAGTGAATTGGAATTAGTATAGTTTCATGTGCACATTTTAGTTAAGTCCTTACAATTATTATAGATTGCCGAAACTGGATTGTTGATGAAATCACAGATAATGGAATTCAAAACTTTCTTATAAGAGGGGACATTCAGTCCGGCGTTCACCCTAGATTGATTATTTATTAAAAAAGTAGGATTACAATACACCTCTATTAAGGGGTATTGTACATTTTCTCAAGATGCAAAAAGACAAGATTTAATCTAATGGGAACAAGTACAAACGAGAATGTTCATTTTGGATTTGACTCAATATTTTGGACACAAAAAAGTTATCTTAGGCTGTATTCCTAATCCGATCTTCAATGGCATGTGGGGTTGGATAGCCCAAGCTACTGTGAATTCTTTTTCACCACCCTTCAATAATTGGAACATTGCTAATTTAGCTGTTTGATAGTCTAGATATTGTACGTAGTTGACTTCTTCCTTTTTTAAAAGGGCATGAAGGATTCTATACAGGCATTATCGTACGGGAAACCTTTCTGACTAAAGGATTGCTTAATATGATGGTTTTGGATAAGTTGGGTAAACTCACTGCTTGTATATTGTGAGCCAAGATCCGTATGAAGAACTAATCCCTCCGAGGGCTTGTGTGAAAAGTGAGCGTTATTGAAAGCTTTTATGACCAGTTCTGTCGTCATAGAACGTGAAAAGGAATACCCTATTATTTTCTTAGAATGAAGGTCCAATACCGAAGCTAAATAACACCATCCGTCTTTTAACGTGTGGATATACGTAATAT
>NZ_JBHZPE010000004.1:0-178380 GCF_042787985.1 Peribacillus sp. YIM B13481 | reverse complement strand
TAATATTACACACTGTGCTTCTTACTGTTGTCACTTTTACAAACTTACTTACAAGTCCTTTGAAAAGTGTACCTACTCTTCTTCAATATGGTGGTGTAGCAGTCTTAACAGTATTATTTTGTATAGTATATGAATATGAATCTTCCCGTGAGTAAGTAAAGAGAAGAATATTAATCAACAAATGATTTTAAGAAAAATGAACCCTTATATAGCAAAGAGTTTTCAAATTTATTGAATTAGTATCTTCTTCGTTTATCTTGGCATCTCAAGAATAAAGAAAACGACACAATAGTATAGACAGGCTGTCGAGAAAATCTATATAAAATGTGAAGATTTACACTTAAACTAACAGGTGCTTTAGTTCAATAACAGGGGTTGCTGCGGCAACCTTTTTCTTGTGGAACTAACAGGGCAGTTTAGTTTAAGAGCGCTGTTTGATCTTTGTTCAACAATTGGGCCATTTAATCGAATAAGTGTATATTTGAAATAAAGCTGCACTGCTTTGAAAAAACTCTGTATATAAGCGTGCGTTTGTTGAACAAGAAGTAAAAGGGGTGATACATATTATACATGACTAATATGTATCACCCCTTTTTGTAACTTTGTATGATTTTAGGTCTTGAAAAATTTCAAGCAACATAAAAATCGGTATTATTTCTCTCTAATCTGCTCCGTTAGACGGTAGGTTATTACCCAATACAAAAGGGACAAAGCGCTGACAGAGGCACCAAATAGACATACTCCGATCCATCCATAGTTTGCGTATATATTGGTTGAAACAATTGAACCCATGGCACTGCCGATGGAATAAAAAATCATGTAAGCAGCAGTAAGTCGGCTTCTCGCCTCAGGACGCACTGTGAAAATCATACTCTGATTGGTGACATGTACTGCTTGCACAGCCAGGTCAAGAAAGATAACGCCAATAACTAATGCGATCAGTGAGTGTTCGGTAAAGCTGATTAGGAACCATGATGCTAGCAATAAAACTAGGGCTATGCAGGTTGTTCGCTGTCCTAAACCTCGATCAGCCAGACCCCCAGCACGAGCAGCAGCTAATGCTCCGGCAACTCCAGCAAGACCAAACGCTCCAATAGCGGTATGTGAAAGAGAGTATGGTGGAGCACTGAGAGGAAGCACCAACGAAGTCCACAATGTACTAAACGCGGTAAAAATCAGCAGAGCCAGTACTCCGCGGATGCGTAGGATTCGTTCTTGCATGAACAATGTGAGCACCGAACGAAGCAGCTGCGGATAGGATAGTGACTCTCTTTCGCTTTCATCACGCGGGAGTACTCGGAACAACACGCCAGTCATGATGAGTATCATGGCGGCAGAAACTAGATAGACCGAACGCCAACCGGCGAGATCGGTTAGTACACCAGCGAATGTTCGTGCGAGCAGAATGCCGATCACGACTCCACTTTGCACCAAGCCGACTATACGTCCACGCTCGGCTGGGGCAGCCAAAGTCGATGCGAACGCTACGAGCACCTGAGTCACCACAGCAAGCAGTCCGACCGCAGCTAACCCCGTGATAAGCACTGTGATGATGGGGGCGATGCCAACCACAATCAGAGACAACACGGATAAAAGCATCTGACCGATGATTAGCCGACGTCGATTCAGTAGATCACCGAGCGGTACTAGCAGTAGCAGTCCTAGCGCGTAACAAAGCTGAGTAATGGTAATGACAACGCCGATGGATGAATGGGCGATACCGAACTCGGTCGCCAGAGAGTCTAGCAACGGTTGTGCATAGTATATGTTGGCGACAGCCATCCCACAGGCTGTTGCAAACAATAGTGCCATATAGCGAGTCATGGGTGATCCTGATACTATTTGTAACTGAACCGTTTTCGTATCATGATCTTCAACTTTAATTGTTGTTTTTTCTTTAACCTTCACCTTTACCATTACTTACATCCCCTTTTTGTACTTAAGAGTATAGTGTATCGTTCGGTATGAAATAATTCCTTGTAAGGATAACCAACAAAACGTTTTGATGTCAAGTAAGTTATGCAGTTATTTGAATGATGTCCTTGAAAGAATCATCACAATTTGACAATAGGACTTTAATTAAATAAAATCATAATATACCGATTGATAATTAAAAGGAGGATTAATTATCCATGAATCAAATACCGGGGAATAACGAATTAACTGAAATATCTGGGGGCGATTCACCATCTCCAAAATTCCTACAGACAAACGAACAGATTATAAAAAGCTTCTTTGAAGTTGTCAGATCAGGTTGCAATCCCGAACAAGCTAAGTTTTTTATGGCGAAAGAGGTAAGAGCACATCAAGTGAATTCAGAAAGCATGGTGACAATTAAAAGGTCACCTGAGAATTATGCTGATCATATAAGAGAAATGATAGATTCATGGGGGAAATTTAAAATTGAAATTCAAGAATTAATTTCTCAAAATCAAAAAGTTCATGTCAGATGGAAGCAGACAGGAATGCATATTGGAGAGTATGAGGGTTATCTGCCTACAAATAAAGAGGTTATTGAAATAGGTAGTGCCGTATACCTATTAGAGGATCGAAAAATAGTGGAATACTGGATTCAAGTGGACAGATTCGGAATCATTGAGCAAATAAAAAAGAATCAAGAACAAGATTAATTATCTAGTGAAGAAATTTTGTTTTTTGAAATGAGGGATTTATTATGGTTCGACAACGTGAATTTGATGAGGAAAAAGCGTTGGATGATGCTATGTTGCTTTTTTGGGAGAAGGGGTACAAGGCTACTTCGCTAAGCGATTTGACTGCCAAAATGGGGATACAACGACCAAGCTTATACTCAGCTTTTGGAGACAAAGAGAAATTGTTTGAGGCTGCATTACGCAAATATACAAAGCTACATGCTTCCCATATTCGAACAAAAATTCAAAACAATCTATCTGTAAAGGAAGCATTTCAAACATTTTTTGAAGATTTGGTGGAAGAGGAATATAAAGAAAGTCCGAACAAGGGATGTTTTTGCATTAATACAATGGTGGAACTTGCCCCTCACGATGAAAAATTTGAAATCCTTACAAGGGAGCATCAGATGTATCTTTCGATCATATTTCAAGAAACGATTGTCCGAGGTATTCGCTCAGGTGAGCTCGAAAGCAGCCTTAATGCTAAAGTTTTAGCACAGACACTAGTCGTTTCATTAATCGGACTTACCGTGTTAATGAAATCTCGTCCAGAGCGTTCATTTGTAGAAAATTCTGTAGCGATGATATTATCATTATTAAAATAAATTTATCAAAATTCCAGTTTTATCAATCATGTCAGTCTCTGTGAATAAAGGGGGTTTGTATAAAGCCCAATCTATAAAATCGATTGCAGCTGTAATGCTAATTTTTATTAACCAGTTTCGGCAAGTTTTTTTAATAAAAGAATGATTCATTAATTATATTAAAAGCGTATTTTGATCAATCTTTTTTCAAACACGCTTTTTCTTCGTTTATCAAGGTTATTAGTATCAATTTGATCAAACTTTATTTAAAGCAACAATACCATTGAGTTTTCACCTGATATTTTTGTAATTAGTTAACAGCGATACTAACTAATATTAGTAAAGTATTCTTCAATTAAAGGGAGCGATTCTTTAATAAAAATCGATTTTCTTAATGAACTCCCTCAGTTTAATAGATAATGCTCACGAATACTCGCTTATTCGCAGGATTTCATACCACATGGTATAGGTTGCTTTAGATGAACGAAAGAGATAGGACCGTTTTGATAAGATGAGAGCAGATTGAAATAGGGGATCTATTAAAAATCCCATATTATTACATATACTGCACGCATTTTCCACGCTGCCCTTGGAGGCTTTCCCTCCCATGTCTCAACGGGTCATAATCCTATGCCCTTTCATTCCTTCGTCATACCTATCCAAGGGGTGGAGGCCGGTTTTGCTAACGGAACGGGTCATTGCCCTTTTGTTCATTACATCCAGTACTTCGTGCTTTCTTTGAAATCCTACGAATAAGCCAACTTTCGTTAATCACAATGTGAATGTAAATTTACGCTGCTAGTTGTTCAAGAGGGAAGACCATTTCCGGTTTATAGGCAGAGCCATTACGAGCAATCCCTACTAGAACACGGGCAAGTTTTCCACATAGTTTCATGATGGATTTCATTTTCTTAATCTTCTTTCCTTTAACATTGTTCGAGTGTAGGGCTTTAAACTCAGGGTTATTCATCACCAGACTCATGGTCGCAAGGAAAAGGTAACGCCGCAGGCGTGATCTTCCACGTTTGGAAAGAACAATTTGGCCTTTCCACTTCCCAGAGCTTGCTTCAGCTAGATGCAATCCTGCATGACGAAGGAGCGCATTCCCGTGAGCGAACCCACTTAGATCTCCAGCTTCTCCTAAGATACCCGCTAGTGAAATCTCGCTGATTCCTTTAATGGCAAGTAATTGCTTAACGAATGGAATCTGTTCCAAGACGTTTGTGACTTCTTGCGTCACTCTTTCGAGTTGGGATGAAGCGAGATCATATTCCTCTAATAACTGTCCCAAGTGAAGTTTATACGCATCAAGGGCTTGTTTCGTACCAATTGAACGCTTGGCCAAGGCAAGCAGGGAATGGGCTTTTTTATGCCCGGAATGTCGCTTCATACATGATTTCCACCCGGTTACGATATCTTGAGGCTGTAAGGAACATAATTCAGCTGGGGTAGGAAAGAGGCGTAGAGTTGCGATTGCCCCTTTACATGATACGTCTTTAAACACTTCCCGGAACTCGGGAAAGACAACATCCACCCAGCGATTAATTTGGTTGATGGAGCTAACAAGACGCTTAACGATCACATCTCGGTTAGCCATAAGGACACGAAGTTTTTCAAATGATTCTGAAGTGGAACGAACGAAGGCATAGTAGCCATTCTTCACCATATCAGCTATGACAAGGGCATCTTTTTTATCACTTTTGGATTGCGTATTATCACGATTTTCTTTGTTTCTTTTGACATGGTGAGGATTGACCGTGACAACATCAATGTTTTGTTTGACTAGCCACTTTGAAAGGTTTATCCAATAATGACGGGTAGGTTCCATTCCGACTATCGTGGTGTCTAAGTTTTTCAAGTGTTTTAGTTCCTTGATCCAGTTTAGTAAGCTAGTAAAACCCTCTTCGTTATTTTGAAAAGACAAAGGTTTTCCGACCACAATGCCCCGATAGTTTACTGCACGGGCCACGTGTACGTGTTGGGCAATATCCACACCAACAACTAGATGTTGATCCGTAATTCTCTCAATTAGTTGATTTTGTTTGTTTTGCATTTTAAAATTCATAGTAGGGCTTCCTCCTTAAGATTTTGAGTTAGATTGGTCTCTATACTCGTATCTTACTGAGGGGCTCTATTTTTTTCAAACTTGATATTTAACGATCTACAGGAATGCTAACGGATGCTTTAGTTCATTAAGGATTACTAAAGAAAGTCATTTCCTAACGTACAGGAAACGGCTTTTTTTGCTGGGATTTGCTTAACGTACAAAATACCGAGGTTTGGTGATACCCCTTCTATACGTCTTTTTTCGATGATAAAAAAACCACAATAAAAATGAAAAGTAAATATACGTGCAAAATAGCACTTAAAATAAGTGCAAATTATCACCTAAAGTAACAGAGGAGCACCAAGACAGATATGATTGCCGTGTCCAAATGCAATCTGAGGACTTGGATTATGGTGAATATCAAATTCATGGTCGCGTTCAATTTCGTCTCGATTAGCTGATGCAAGCAGAGCTAATATTATTTGGCCTTTTTGTAAGTGTTTGCACCCTTTAAAGCTTAGTTTAAAAGCTACCTATTTCACTAAACTTATCAAAGGAAATTCTTCCTTCTGACAGGATTGTGCTGTTAGCGTGGGCCAAATACTAACATTATAAAAAAACTTCATCATTTTGACCTAACTGGCCCTAAATAGCGAGCTCTTTTTTTATGGTAATATTGTCCTCATATGGTATAATAGTTACAGAGAAGGAGTGTGTTAGCTATTGATAAACCCGAAAACATGCTAATTATTCCTTTTTTATATTTGTTACGTGACTATTATCGTATTTAGTACTTTTAAATCGAGTTTTTAAACAAATCAATATATAATTAGAAAGCGAGATAATAGATTTAAATTTATTAAGGAGGGACATAGAATGATGGAATGGGCTCTAATCATTTTGTTTGGTGTAGCAGTTTTACTGTTCATTTTATCGTTTATTAAAAAGGATTCTGTAAAAGTGGACAGTCAATTGGAACAGCTTGCTATCACTTTTGGAAATGAAATGAATGTATTACAGGAAAAAATCAGGAACATCGAGATAGATGCTGAAATTACGGTGCAAGAGGCAGGCATTCTTGCAATGTCTTCCGAAAAGCGGAACTTGTTGCGTGAAGTACTCGACCTACATAAGCGAGGCTATTCATTTGAAAGCATCGCACTGAAAACAAAACAGACGGAAAATGAGATAGAAGGCTTGCTTACTCCTTACATTAAAACGAAGAGTGAAAGGAGAAATGTGGCCAATGACATCTAAATCAATGCGCAGCTTTGCCGGTGGCCTTATTGTTGCGGCAGGATTGTGCGGTGCAGTGTATTTCTTTGGTCCAAGTGAAGCGACGGGCACTCCAGAGAAACTAACAGAAAATGAGATGAAAGAATCTCTGGCTTCTGAAGGGTATGTCATACATACAGAAAAAGAATGGGAAGATGAGATTGCTGAAGCAAAGTCGATTAAAGATAAAGCGGAAGCTGAAAAAGAAAATGTAAAAGAACCAACAGAGAAAGTCATATATCGTACAGTTCTGAGAGTGTCTAAAGGCTCGACAAGTATCGATGTGGGTAAAACCCTTCAAAAAGCAAAAGTCATTAAGAATGCCAATAAGTTTTCAGACGAGGTTGAAAAGAAAGGCAAGGCCAACGGGCTACGACCTGGAACATATGTGGTAGATAGTGAGATGACGACGGATAAGATCATATCCATCATATTTAAATGACCATAAAAACCGACCATCCATGTGATGGTCGGTTTTTATATGCAGTCAACTCAATGTTACCATTTCAATACTTAAGATTTTTTTGCATAAACCTTTAACAATTAAGATGAGATGAAATGGAAGATTGTTAAAACATGTGAACTTTTTCATGTTTTCCTTACCTTAACCTTTGTCCGCACTCCGGCCCACATTGCAATAATGAGACCTCCAACAGTATCGGCGATTAAATCTGTCATTGTATCTTTATTTCCTCCGCCTTGTAATGTCATTCCGAATAATTGATCAGAACTAAATTCGTAGATTTCCCATATAACACCACCAAGTGCTGCGAAAGAGAGGGTAAACAAAAAGACAAACCAGGGGGATATCCCATTACCTGCATTTCTGTGTACCAAACGTTCATATAAAGCAATTGCAGTAAAAGCAAGAAGGGAACCACTTAGAAAATGTAAGAATGTGTCCCACCACCCCAGTCCATACCAGCCTAAAATAGATCCTAAATATTGTGAA
This sequence comes from Peribacillus sp. YIM B13481, assembly GCF_042787985.1. Lineage (NCBI taxonomy): Bacteria > Bacillati > Bacillota > Bacilli > Caryophanales > Bacillaceae > Peribacillus > Peribacillus sp. YIM B13481. The sequence goes on along the minus strand of NZ_JBHZPE010000004.1, from coordinate 170,871 downwards.
CCGAACAAGAAGATTAAATAGGAAATGATAATGGGCAGATTGAATTGAAGCTTTGTAAATAGGGCCAATAGCAGGGGAATTGCTCCACAAACCACACCACCTATCGAAACAAGAGATTTGAAAGTTTCATCGGTTGTATAGTAAAAGATAGATAAAGCTGCCATGAAAAGTACATAGACCAAACTAAATGAAATAACTAACTTACGATTCATATGATTACCTCTGCAAATTATCATGATTTTTTTGTACACTAGAATAAATGGAGATAAGAAGACCGCCAGTAAGACCGAAAATCATATCGTACATAGTATCTTTATTACCGCCTCGCTGCATGGTTTGAGTAAAAGTCAGGTCTCCTGCGAACTCATAGACTTCCCAAAGAACAGTGGCAGTGACTGAAAGTGAGAGAACAAATAGAAAGATGACCCAACTTGAAATATCTTTTCGCGCCCCATGAGGGATGAAAAATTTATAGAGAGCAATTCCAACAAAACCGATAAAAATGCCCTTGTAGAAATGAAGGGTAGAGTCCCACCATTTAAAATCCACATAAAAATTTGCGATTGACCCTAAAAATGTCGTACAGAAAACAAAAACATAAAAACCAATAATGATCAGAATGTTAAAGGGATTATGTTTAACAAATAATAATGAAATGGGCAAGGCACTTACCAATATACCCCCAAGAGCTACCATCCATCGGGAAGAATCATCTTTAATGAGGTAAAAGATGAATAAAACAGTCATAAATACTACAAAAACTAAACTAAGAATAATGATTATTTTATGTTTCAACATACCACCTCATTCATAACATTCATTGGATCATCCTATTGTATTCGACCAACATGCAACGGTGAAAATGGATTTTTTCGAATTTCCAGCCTATTTTTATGATGATCTTTATTTGCCGCCAACTCGCATTATTATAATTACTTTGCTACCATAAGTGCTTTCTTTATAGTGGGCCCAAGAACCAACATATCCAGAATGATAACCAGAGTTAAAATGATTCCTCCGATCAATATCAGGTATAAAAAGCTTTATTCCTTTAGTGAACTTTGAAGAGAAAATCATTGAAAATATAACAGGTTTAGTGAGATTTACCAAAATTAGCTGGATGTTTTGTATATTGCTTAAGATAGAAATTTTTAAAAAATAGTAAGTAATATGAAGGAAATTTCCAACCTTACTTTCAAGACAACAACTACTACAGCTAAAGGAGAAGGGGTATGTAAAACAGCCTTTCCAACTAAATACAAAGGATTAAATGTTGAAACGATCAGGCATTCACCTTTTTGTTTGTTCCTTCCTTCTTAATACTTCTTATTTTTGGCCATTCATGTTCAAGTTATTCACATAGATAAATTAAATTGAACATGAATGGCCTTTCTTCTAGAATCCTACCTTTTTCATTATTCGGGCTCGTTTTCCTGGCTTTTTCCTAGTTATAATATCTAAAAAAGGGAGGAAGCACGCACCTTATAAAAAGTTGACCACGTTTTAAGCAGATACCCAACTCATAAAAAAAGCCATAATACGGCATCAAATTGATGGCTCCAAAATCAATCCGGAAGTCCTTTCAAGTTATATTGTGTGTAAAATGAAAAATTTTTCGGAAGAATAGTTATTTTTTACTATTAACACAAAGTGTTGGAAATGTCAGAATATTAGTAATAGTTATTTTTATGATTATTAAATGAAAAGGGAGGTTTTTTTTTTGAATTTTAAGAAGAAAGTTCTAACAGTTTCATTATCTAGTTTAATGTCTTTAAGCGCTGTAACAGCTGTTGCGCTACCAGTCGGAGCGGTTGGAAATGGCCCCAGTGCTGGAAATGGTCAAGTGACAACTTCAAATCTGCATACATATGAAAGCTTGGTAAGTTATCTAAAAACCCAGGATGCTAAACAAGAAAGGTTGGCATTGGAAGTAATCGGGGAAACGGTAAAAGGAAGAGATATTTATCTTGCGAAATATATTTCCAATCCTAAAAACCCAACTATACTATTTTTAACTCAACAGCATGGAAATGAACAGCTGACTACTGAGGGTGCACTGGAATTCATTAAACATTTAGGAACGAATAAGACTAAAGGGGTATTGGGAAATGTTAACATCCTTATCATTCCTATGTTAAACGCAGATGGGGCAATGGGAGATGTTAATTTCTCTCTTGATGACTATTTGGCAAAAGGTGATCGACATCTAACCCGAGCAAATGCAAACGGGGTCGACTTAAACCGGGAGCATGATAAAAAAACCAATCAAATGCAAGTCGAGGTAAAAGCTTTACACGAAAATGTATTTGCAAAATACGATATAGATTACATGATAGATTTACATCATCAAGGGACGCTAAGCGAAACAGATGGTGAACTTGTTTCAGGTTCAATACTTTATCCTACAAACGCAAACGTAAAGCCTGAAGTGCTAGGAGCTTCAAAAAAGCTGGGTGCTGTTGTATATAACTCAATTGAACCTACTGGTTGGGGCCATATTGGTAAATATGATGGCGGTTCAGGAGAAAATATAGGTCGTAATGGTGCGGCTGTTCGTTATGATATTGCAACTTTACTCTTTGAGATGCGGGGGATGTCTGACCACAATGTCGAGACAGTTGCACTTGGACAAAAAAGTAATGGCTATCTAATAAAGCAAACAGTCACCACTTTGGATGCAGCTGTTAGAGCTATTGCCGATCATTCAATTGAAACGGCCGATGCAAGCTTTTGGGACACCCTGCCAACACAAACGAATCGTTCTGGGGGAGAATCAGACGAATGAAATGATGACACATCCCATTCTGGGATGTGTTTTTTAAAAATTTCCGCATACCGATAGAAGCTCAAACTTGCTCATATTTATAGGAAAAGATAAAAGATGACATAGAAAAAAGGCATCTGCTTTCACTAAAAGCAGATGCCTTTTGAACGAAAACAGTATCGATCTGAAATGTCCCTTCTTCAATAGTTGATGTTTGTTCCTATAAACTATTTTGAGTAGAATTCTCCTTTTTTTGTTCTTCTTTTATTTTTAAGGCTACTAAACTGGCAAAGTCATGGATGATGGTGGCTGCCAATAGTGATGTGATTTGTGTTGGATCATATGGCGGGAGGACTTCCACCAGGTCGAATCCAATAAAGTTGAATCCTTTCAGAGAACGTATCATCTCTAGAGTTTCAAAGCTATTTAGGCCGCCGACTTCAAGGGTGCCAGTACCAGGGGCACAGGATGGATCAACAAAATCAATATCAAAGCTCAAGAAACAAGGTGTATCCCCAATGGTTTTCTTGACTTCCTTCACGACATCTTCGATTCCTCTTTCCTTGAGCTGGGGTGTAGTTATCACGTTGTAGCCTAGATCCGTACTGGAATCTATATCTCCTGGATGATTGAGGGTACCTCTGATTCCAATTTGGAAAACTTTATCCGTTTGGAGCAACCCTTCCTCATATGCACGGATAAAAGGGGAACCATGCCAATATTTCTCATCGTAATAAGTATCCCAGGTATCTGTATGTGAATCAAAATGGAGAAGTGCAACAGGACCGTGTATTTTTGCGGCAGCCCTTAGATTAGCCAAGGTTACTGAATGATCCCCTCCGATGCCAATTGGAATGATCCCGGTTTCCATCAAGTCTGACAGAGCCCCTTCAATTAATTCATAGCTTCGGTGTATATTATGGGGAATCACCGAAACATCCCCAATATCAATTGCATTACATTCATCAAACGGGTACACCTTGTGAATGGGATGGTAAGGAAACAAGGTCATGGATGCCTGACGTACTGCCTGTGGAGCAAACCTAGCTCCTACCCTGAATGAAGCAGCTGTATCAAAAGGCATACCTACCACTGCCAATCTGGCATTTTCTCTCGAAGAAGGTAAGCGCATAAATGATCCGGTCGTACAAAACTCGGGTTTAACATCGGGAGATAAAGGATATTTCATTTTTTATATTCCTCCATTTTCTTATAACTTTAATAGTCTTAAAACTTATATAGATATTAAACATGCAATTAACATGCCAAGTCACAGTAAGTGGTTTTTTGTGGCTTCTAACCAGATATCATCTGCATGGGATATGCAAGTGCGAATAATTTATGGGAAATTGAATCGCCAATTATAAGATGCTGAACGACTTCATTCCTATAAATCAATCCAATGCAGGTAAGAATGCAGGAATAAAAAACATTTCTAGCGTAATTCATTTATCGAAGTAAACCGAAATCAGATGGCACAAAACTTGCATTAAGGTATACAGTTGAAATTTTTATAAAGAGGGAGGTATTGAAATTTATCAATTTAAAAATATTGATCCTACAATTTGAAAGCGGTTTCAAGGAGGAATGATAGGTGGAAAATGAGGTAACATTGAAAAGAACGCTGAAATTATGGCAAATTGTTATGATGGGGTTAGCTTATATGACACCCATGGTCGTATTTGATACATTTGGCATTGTATCTGGGATTACGGGGGGCCATGTGCCGACTGCTTATATCGTCGCGTTGGTAGGGATGCTTTTTACAGCTGCAAGCTATGGAAAACTAGTAAAGGTTTTTCCCGCTGCAGGTTCTGCCTATACTTATACGCAAAAGGCCATTAACCGACATTTAGGATTCCTGGTAGGATGGTCTTCGTTGTTAGACTATTTATTTTTACCTATGGTAAATGCATTGTTGACCAAAATTTATCTCACTGCTTTATTTCCAGAAGTTCCATCATGGCTATGGGTAGTATTATTCGTAGCAATTGTCACCATTCTCAATCTCCGCAGCGTTAATGTACTTGCTAACTTTAATGCTCTTTTTGTTTTAATTCAGATTGCCATCATGGCAGTGTTCATCATTCTTGTTATCAAAGGTTTGCACAATGGAGAAGGTACAGGGGAAGTGTTTACAATAAAGCCTTTCATAAATGAAGGAATGGACTATTCGGCAATTATAACCGGAGCCACGATTCTTTGTTTTTCCTTTTTGGGGTTTGATGCGGTAACTACACTATCTGAGGAGACGCCAAATCCGAAAAAAACGATTCCAAAAGCGATATTTTTAACTGCACTTTGGGGTGGAATCATCTTCATTACCTCTTCTTTCTTTATTCAGCTCTTTTTTCCGGATATATCGCGTTTTAAAGAACCTGATGCTGCGTTACCGGAAATCGCCCTTTATGTAGGTGGAAAGCTATTCCAATCCATTTTTCTGTGCACGACTCTCGTCAATACGCTAGCATCAGGACTCGCATCACATGCCAGCGTTTCACGACTTTTGTATGTCATGGGTCGTGATAAAGTGTTTCCGGAAAAATGGTTTGGGTTTATTCACCCTAAGTGGAAAACGCCAGCCATTAATGTTCTCATAGTTGGAGTCATTTCATTGTCGGCTTTATTCTTTGATCTAGTCACAGCTGCATCACTGATCAACTTTGGTGCATTAATGGCATTTACCTTTGTAAATCTGTCAGTGGTCAGCCATTATATCATCCGGGAAAAAAAGCATCGTACTATAAAGGGATATATCAATTACTTAATTATGCCTTTAATCGGAGCTATTTCAATTGGCATTCTCTGGACCAATCTCGAGACAAGTTCACTAATAATGGGGTCAGGGTGGTTTATTATTGGTTTTTGTTATTTATTATATATCACAAAGGCATTCCGAACGGCCCCGCCTCAATATCAAGTTGAAGAGATTCAACTATGAGACTCGCAGGGAAAAACGCATCCTAAAAAGGATGCGTCAGACTGTAGACAAACTTTGAACTGCCCCGTAAATGTTAGACACCAAACTAACATTTATGGGGTGTTTTTTTATTGCTTGTACAATTTGAACGTTGACCTCGCTTACCGCGGGCGGTCCGCCCTCGGCTTGCGCCTGTGGGGACTCCCCTAGACGCGCTTTCCCCGCAGGAGTCTCGAACACCCGCTCCAATCAACTTTGTCTTACCTTTTAGATAAACACTTTTGCCTGGAGTCATTTTTGTTTTAAAATAGAAGTATTAAAACTTGAGGTGATGAGGATGCTTTCTAAACATGATTCTATTCAGCGAGATCAACTTGAAATGATTACGTTAGATCAACTGGTGCCAGCGAACTATTTGGTCCGAAAAGTGGAGGCCGCCATTGACTTCTCATTCCTATATGACTTGGCGAAAGATATGTATTCAGAGGTAGGACGCCCAAGTATTGATCCAGTTATTTTAGTTAAACTGACATTCATTCAATATACAATCGGTATTCTTCCTTATTAAGTTTATCCAGTGGAAAAGGTTTTTTTATTATGGTTTTCACGGTCTTGATTTATTTCTTCTTGAAGTCGTTGGTCATAAAATAACACCGGCTTTACCGTATACGTCCTCGAACAAAAGAAGGATTCTTCCGCAAACATGACTATGTTTACGATGAACATTTTGATTGTTACCTTTGCCCATCGGGAGAGATTTTTAAGTACTCCACAACGAATAAAGAGGGCATCGCGAGTAAAAATCACCAAAACACATTTGTGTGACATGTCCATTTTTATCAAAGTGTACCGAAAGTAACGACTATCAAAAAGTAGTGACACATCATATTTGGCAAGATTATATGGAAGAAGCAGATCATCTGCGTCATCATCAAGATGTAAAACCTATCTATGCGAAACATAAAGAAACGATTGAGCGTGTATTCGCAGATGCAAAAGAAAAGCACGGCATGCGTTGGACTACTTTAAGGGGACTTAAAAATTGTCAATGCAGGCGATACTCACTTTCGGTGCCATGAATGTAAAGAAAATGACCTAACATAGCGGGCCCGTAGAGACCCAATTCCTTAATATTGAGCAAAATTCAAAGGGGATTTCAAAAGGGGTTCGGTATGTTTTAATTCCGAACCCCTTTTGTCGACAAACTGACGCATCCTAAAAAGGATGCGTTTTTTTACTATTTGTATTTATTTTTTCCATATGCAAATGGATGCTTATGAATGAATTCATATGTCTGGAAGAGTGTATCTTTAACCATGATTGCAGCGGCTAGTAACAACCAGCAATAGTGTTCAAAGCGGTCACCAAATATTAGTAGGGTGATAGATAGGGATAATGTCGGACGACTAAATATTCTTGTTTACATGACGTTCTAAAGTTAGCAATACAAGGATGAGTTTGTCCTGGCTATCTTCTAAGACGAAGAATCTCTTCACGTGCTTTTTGATAATTATCTATGGTTTGTTTATCGATTCGATGAAAAACACTTAAGAAAAGAGCATCAACCACGTTAAGTTGCAAGATTCTAGATGCTATACTGCCGATTCGGTGATCATGTTCGATGTCAGGAAAACAAAGTTGAATACTAGCTATTTTCAATAAAGGAGACTTTGTATAAGCGGTTATTGCCAATACTGGTACGTTTATCTTTTTTGCATATGAAGCCATCTCCAATACATCTTTAGTTTTTCCGGATGTGGAAAAAAGGACTAATGCATCTTCTGATGTGAAATTGGAAACATAGGAAATCACTGTATGAAAGTCAGTGTTCATTCCTGTAGTAACGCCAAGTTTAGCAAATTTATTACTGGCATCTAATGCAGCTGTAGAGGAGCCCCCGACACCAAAAAAAGCAATTTTCTTTGCCTGGCTTAAGCATTCTACTGCTTTTTCAAACTCTTTTTTGTTCAGAGTTTGTCCTAAAGAGTCTAAAGCAAATTTATTGCTCATTGTTACTTTTTGGAAAAGCTGATATGGAGTATCATTTTCCCGTAATAAAGAAAGATCATTAATGTTGGCATTATTTGAACTCATTTCTTTCACCAATGTATGTTGAAAGGTTTTAAAACTTTCTATACCCATTCTTTTACAAAAACGGACAACACTGGCTTGGGAAACATTAGCGTTGATTGATATTTCTTGAATCGTGTAAGTTTGCACCAAATCTGCATGATCCAATATATATTTGGCTACTTGCCGTTCAGCACGTGATAAGGAATCGGCTTTTTCTTTGATTTTTTGTAATAAAGTTGAGCTCATAGTATGTCCCCTTTATTAAAGATTTTAATAACTGCATGAAAACTTCTTATTGTTTCATTATATATCATAAATGAAATGTTTTTTGCACATTTAGCAAAAAAAAATACCAATTATGAAATTTTATTTCTTATTTTTTCAATTAAACCTTGATTTATTAATTCTTTTTTAATAAGATAAGTCTATGAAAACATTCAAAAAATTCTGTTATCAGGAGGGGATAGTTTGAATCGGGCCATTTTACTTGTAAGTCATGGGAATTTAGCTTCGACTATGAAAGAAAGTGTAGAGCTTATAGCAGGGATACAGCAGCAACTCTTTGCATTGAGTATGGGTGACCAAGTAACGTTAGATTCATTTTCAAGAGAACTAGAAGCAGCAGTCAATCAATTGTTGGATCGGTACAAAGAAATAATCATTCTGGCAGATATTAAGGGGGGAACCCCATGCAATGCAGCTACACTTCAAGTGTTGAAAAATAGCCGGGTACAAGTAATCGCTGGTTTCCATTTAGGTTTAGTTATTGAATCTTGCCTTTCACCTGTAAGTCCCAAAGAGCTTTTGGATAATACTTCCCGGAGTATTTGCTATATAAACTCTACAGTTAACCCCATAAATATTAAGGAGGAATTGTAATGAGCATCGTTGTAACCCGTATCGATGAACGCCTTATACATGGGCAAGTTGCTTATTCATGGAGTGTTGCTTATCAAGTCACAGAATTTATTGTAATTGATGATGGCGTCGCAAACGACCCAACACAACTTTTGTTACTTAGCATGGCAGTCCCTTCAGGAAAAAGACATGCTATCCTATCTGTCGAAGATGCAGTGGAATATTTAGATGAGCAGTCAAATCTGGAAAAAACATTTATCGTAGTAAAAAGCCCTCGAGTCCTTTTATCTCTCATTGAAAAAGGGATCATTCTACCTTCAATAAATGTAGGTGGCATGTACTATAAAGAAGGAAAACAGGAAATTAGTAAAACCGTCTTTATGGATGAAGAAGATAAAGCTGTTTTTCTCAAGATTAGAGATCACGGAATCCCTTGTGAAATCAGGACCTCGCCTAATGATAAATCTATTAATTTATTTACCAAGATTTAGAAGTCGAAAAGGTAGTCAAAGTTAAAAGGAGGAGGAAAAGTGGAAATTGAATTAATATCAGCGATTTTGTTAAGTGGTTTTGTTGCAGTTCTCATGACCGAAAATTATGGGTATGGATATTGGATGATTAGCCGTCCCATTTTTGCTGGGCCATTATTGGGGCTAATAATGGGAGACCTACAAACCGGATTAATTGTAGGGGCCAGTGTGGAATTGATGTTTATGGGTGTGTTACCGATTGGAGGCAGTGTTCCTCCTAATGCACAAATTGCTGGTCTAATAGGGACTATATTTGCGATTAGCGCTGGGGGTAAGCCTGAAGTTGGAATTGCACTGGCATTACCAATCGGTATTTTAGCGCAACTTTTAATCATGCTAGCTTGGAATTTTAATATTTATCTAGTGCATCGGGCAGACAATGCTTTACAGGAACTTAATCTAAAAAGGGCAGAACGGCTACACCTTTCTGGAATAATCGTTTTTTTTACAGTTATGTTCATTCCCACTTTTTTAGCCATTTATTTTGGTAGTGGATTTGTAAATAATCTTGTAGACTTAATGCCTTCTTGGTTTATGGAAGGATTAAAGCTTACTGCAGGAATTCTACCTGCAATAGGGATGGCCATGCTCCTAAAAATGATGAACCTCAAGAAGTTTTGGTCATTTTTCCTAATTGGATTTGTTCTGGCAGTCTACTTGGAACAGAATGTACTTTCAATAGCCTTGTTGGGTCTTGGAATCGCGATTAGCATTTCAGCAGTGGGAACGAAAGGAAATGATAGTGAAATTTCCCGTCATTCCTCCCGACAGAGTGAAGCTAAAACGACGATCCTGACAAGGAAAGATTTAATAAAAACATTCTTACGTTCTTTCTTCAGTATGACGTCTATAAATTATGAGCGTTATGGCAGTTTAGGATTCTGCTATGCGATATTGCCGGCACTCAAAAAACTCTATCCAAATAATCAGGATTTAAAAGAATCAGTTGTTCGTCATAATGAGTTTTTTAACTGCCATCCCTATACTTCTAATGCCATCATAGGTGTTGCTCTTGCACTCGAAGAACAACGTGCGCTAGGAAACCCTATCACCTCAGAAACAATTTCTTCTACGAAAGCCGCATTGATGGGACCACTCTCTGGAATTGGTGATTCTGTTTTTAAAGCAACTTTTATGACTATTTTTGCAGCAATCGGCGCTGGTTTGGCGTTGGATGGAAATTTACTTGGACCCATTATATTTATCGTACCAAACGTCTTGCTAAATATTTTCTCTCGTTACTACGGCATTGTCTATGGGTACCAGTTTGGGATAAGCCTAATTCTAAAAATGAAAGACTCTGATATTCTAAATAAGTTTGTTCAGGGAGCTACCATCGTAGGATTAATGGTAACAGGATCTATGGTAGTTAATTTTGTTAAAGTAAGCGTGGCTGCTAAATGGAACTTTGGAGGCAAAGAAATAAATTTGCAAGAACTTCTTGATTCAATCTTACCTGGGCTTTTGCCCCTCCTCTTAACACTTGGTTTCTTATGGGCATTGTTTAAATATCAAAAGGCTATCTACTGGTTAATCTTACTTTCCTTTATTATAGGATTAGCTGGTAAATTCTTAGGAATTCTTTAGGTGGTAATTATGGATGAAAAAAACGTATTGGAAGCCATTAAGAATGGATTGATAGTGTCGTGCCAGGCTAGAATGGGATGGCCGATGTACGGGGCGGATATCATGGGCGCATTAAGCAAGGCTGCAGAAAAAGGAGGCGCCGTTGGTATTAGGGCTACCGGGCCTGAAAATATTAAAGCAATAAAAAAGGTAACAAAATTGCCTGTATTAGGTATTCACAAACAATGGATAGAAGAATGTGAAGTTTATATTACTCCTACCTATGAAAGTGCAACAAGCATCATTGAGGCTGGAGCGTCTATAGTAGCTTTAGATGGGACTCAACGAAAGCGCCCTCATGGAGAAACGCTAGAAAGTATCATAGGAAAAATCCATAGTGAGCATCCAAATATTTTAGTGATGGCAGATTGTGCGACTTTTGAAGAGGGACTAATCGCAGAAAAATTCGGTGCTGATATAGTAGCAACCACATTGTGTGGGTATACAGAGGAAACAAAATACGTGAAGGAGGTTGATTATGACCTTATTCGAAAACTCTCTTCTGCCTTAAAAATCCCCATCATCGCTGAAGGGCATATTCATACTAAAGATCATGCTAGAAAAGCTATTGAAAGTGGTGCTTTTGCTGTCGTGGTAGGAACGGCCATTACTCGCCCTGAAATTATCACAAAAAGGTTTGTAGATGAGTTAAACCTGTTGGCTGAAAAATAGAAGTTTCAATATAATATATTTTGAGTATTTATCTTTTAAGTTTAACAGTCGGTTCCTGACTGACTGCCTTTTGATTAGTCGGTACCATCGCCTGGCATCTGCTACATAAAAATCAACGACTCTTTATCAGGATAAGCAAAAAAAGAGCACCCAATGAATGTTTTTACATTTATCGGGTGCTCTTTTGGGTTTTGTTGGAATAAGGAGAAATCGACGTGTATGGATTTTTCTTAAATTGTGATCATCAGGAATGAGGTATAGATAATGATAGAGTATTTTGGGATCAGTTTTTAACATGAGAAACAAAAAAAGCTCAAAAGGAAGTTTTTCCATTTAATGAAATTCCTTTAGGTATTTAATCATCATTTTTTACATATGCAAACCTGAATTGCTTATGAATTAATACATATGCTTAATGATTGAATGTGTGGTGTTGATGATTGCAAATGGCGGTCTATTGCTATACACACTATATCCTCAAAGCTGGCATGAAAATTGCTTAATAAAGTTATAAGAATAAAAGTGAGGTGCAAAATGACAGGGGAAATTAAGATGATTGAAAAACGTCAATTGGATAATCCACTGCAAGAATTCCAGGATATTTTAAAAGAAGCCATTCAAGTTTTGGACTATCCAGATCTGGTTTTTGATTTTTTAAAAGCACCAATGCGTTTTCTGGAAGTCTGTATTCCTATTCAAATGGATACTGGGGAGACAAGGATGTTTCAAGGATATCGGGCCCAACATAATGATGCTGCCGGTCCAACGAAAGGGGGGATTCGTTTTCACCCGGATGTCACTCCTGAAGAAGTTAAGGCATTGGCGGGTTGGATGAGTTTGAAATGCGGAATAACGGATCTCCCATATGGAGGGGCAAAGGGTGGCATTGTGTGTGATCCCAGACAGATGAGTTCATCAGAGCTAGAACGATTAAGCCGAGGGTATGTCAGGGCGGTCAGTCAAATAGTGGGGCCTACAAAGGATATTCCGGCTCCGGATATGTATACGAATTCTCAAATCATGGCCTGGATGCTAGATGAATACGATCACATCAGGGAATTCGATTCACCCGGCTTTATTACAGGGAAACCACTCACATTAGGTGGATCGAAGGGCAGGGAAAAGGCTACTTCCAAGGGAGTATTATATACACTTCAAATGATAAGTGATTTAAAGGGGATTCCGATTGAAGGCATGCGGGTAATCATTCAGGGTTTCGGGAATGTCGGCAGTCATTTAGCTATGTATTTATATGAAATGGGGGCTAAGGTTGTCGGTATAGCAGATGAGCTTGGAGGTTTATATGACCCGAATGGCTTAGACGTTGCTTACCTTTTGGAGAACAGGGACTCTTTTGGGGTCATTTCGAATTTATACAAAGATACATTATCCAATCAAGAATTATTGGAAAAAGAGTGTGATGTGCTGATTCCCGCAGCTATTAGCGGGGTGATAAATAAAGATAATGCAAAACGATTAAAATGTGAAATTGTGATCGAAGCAGCAAATGGGCCGACAACAAAAGAAGCAATCAAGATTCTCGATGAAAAAGGCATAGTGCTAGTCCCGGACATTTTGGCGAATTCAGGAGGGGTGATAGTCTCGTATTTTGAATGGTGCCAGAACAACCAAGGTTATTACTGGACGGAAGAGCTTGTGGATGAACGATTGAAGGAAAAGATAACAGCCAGCTTTTTGAATGTCTATCATACTTCCCAAAAATATTCCGTGAACATGAAAGTAGCTGCATATATCGAAGGGATTCGCAAAACAGCAGAAGCATCCCGGCTTCGGGGGTGGGTCAGGTTCTAATGGAATTGGGGCTTACAAGAAAGGAGGCTATCCTTTGAATTTTGATATTCTATCCGAAAATAAAGAAAACCAAGCCATTCATCATTATTGCTTATTGTCACAAGATTATAGATATGATGTGACCATTGTATATTCGGCCCAATTTTTAGGTAAAGCAATGGTGACTTCCATTCAAAGCGGAAGAATGATCCTGTTGTGTGCCAATGATATTAATTTAGATCAGTACTGGGCTCCGACCCTTGGAATTGAACAAGAAGATATACCGGACTTCCAAGACTTTCTCAAGTTAGTTCTACAATCTCCATTTCATTTTGAAGAATACTGAAGGAAGGAATGATGTAAATGTACGTTGATGTGATTCTTAGCCCTTGTGATGGCTCGGTTGAAAAAATTTCAATATCCAAAAATTCCAGATTCTACGAATGGGAACCGTTATTTCAGATAAAGAAGGCAGATGGAGGTGTGGAAATCATTGATATTGGTGTCAGCGGAGAGGTGGAGTCATTGGAGGTAATGGAGGGGGAACCAGTTGTGGCTGGAGAGGTCCTCGCCTATTTTAAAGAAGATTCATTCGTGACAGGCAGCGATTAATTTAAAACGAAAAAGAAGATGAAATGATTCATCTTCTTTTTCCGCTTATCCGTTTATCCTCCGCAGCACCTTTATTCATTGACCCCTATATCCCAATTTTGACGAAACCCGATTGCCAGTTTCCATCACATTCTCAATGAGGAACTCAAGTCTATCCTCTGTCAGGTTAAAGCTCACAAAACCAATGCTCACTGCCCCGTGCACTTCCCCAAAATGGTTCAGTATCGGAACGGCTACAGAGCATGTTCCTTCTGTCCGTTCGCTGTGACTGATTCCATATCCCTTCTTTTTAGTCTCTTGCAATATATCCCAAAAAGATGCTCTTTCTTGAATAGGCAAAAGAGCATCTACGATTTTTTTAGCTTGATTATATGGCATATAGGCGAGCATCACTTTATTTGCAGCTCCAATATGCATAGGTACTCGTGAGCCAAGCTGGTCATAAACCCGGATTTGGCTTTTTTCACTGTCGATTCGTTCGATAACGAGTGACTCCATACCGATTGGCTGGCTAAGATACACGCTTTCCTCCACTTTGTTCATCAGCCTTTCTAGTTCAGGCCTAATTTGACTGATGTAATCCATTTTGTCATACATACGCAAACCATTTTCGAGCCAAATATTCCCTAAACCATATTGTTTAGATTGTCCATCCTGTTGAATTAATCCATGCTTGGACATTGCTTTTAATAATCGATGCATGGAACTGACAGGAAGCTCACATTCTTGAGAAAGTTCCGTAATTGATAGCCAGTTTTCCGATGAATTGGAAACTAGCACTTTTATAACGTTCATGGCACGGTCAATCGATTGCATAAACAAACCACCTATCTTTCATTACAAGTTGAATAAAACTTCGATTTATTTGAATATTTAAAACATATTGACATTATACCAAATTTAATTTTATAATAAAAGAAAAAATTCCTATTAGCGGAAACGTTTTCCGATGGGCGGAAAAAGGAGGGGGAGGCAGTGACATTTTGTTCGTCTATGTTCAAACCATTGGAACGTGTCATTGTAAAACATCCGAAAGAAGCTTTTATTAGTCAAGAGCATTTAAGCCAAGCATGGCAGAACTTCAACTTTGCGGAAGAGCCAGATTTCAACGAAGCCCTAACAGAGTATGGTGACTTTATTTCCATTTTGGAGAAATATGTTCCAAACATCGATTATTTGCCAGCATCTTCGCTAGTCGGCATTGACTCCTTATATGCCCATGACCCGGTCAAATTCACAAGCCAAGGAGCGATTATTTTAAAGTCCGGAAAAGAATTGAGGCAGCCTGAAGCTGATGTATATAAGGAATATTGTCTAGAAAAGAACATCCCGATTATTGGGTATTTAACGGGTGAAGCGGTCGCGGATGGCGGTGATATCATTTGGCTTGATGATAAGACGCTTGTTGTCGGACATGGTTATCGTACAAACGCTGAAGCCATTCGGCAATTAAAAGAAATGACCACTCATCTAGTGGATGAATTCATCGTAGTTCAGCTTCCGCATGATCAAGGTGAGGCAGAGTGTCTCCACCTTATGTCTTTCATCAGCATGATCGACCATGATTTAGCGGTAGTTCATTCTCGGCTTATGCCAGTCTTTTT
This sequence comes from Peribacillus sp. YIM B13481, assembly GCF_042787985.1. NCBI lineage: Bacteria > Bacillati > Bacillota > Bacilli > Caryophanales > Bacillaceae > Peribacillus > Peribacillus sp. YIM B13481. The sequence continues at coordinate 155,421 of NZ_JBHZPE010000004.1, read as the reverse complement.
CAGAAAACTGCTTATTGAACGAGGCATTCAGCTTATCGAAGTGCCGGATGATGAGTATGTGAACTTAGGCTGCAATGTGCTTGCCATTGCTCCGCGGGTTTGTGTGATTTCTTCTGGTAACGCTTACACAAAGCAAAAGCTTCTTGATGAAGGAGCGACAGTTTATGAATATAAAGGGACAGAAATCAGTTACAAAGGCACTGGCGGTCCAACCTGTTTAACCTGTCCGGTGGTTCGTACAAATATTGAAGGGGGATTGGAATGAGTCAATTACTATGGGGTACTCCAGAAACGCTCCGTACCTTGTTATGTGAACTTGTTAGCTGGGAGAGCCGTACTCTTACATTAGGGGAACGGATGTTTCCGTATAAGCTGCAAGATAAATTGAGGGAGCTTGATTATTTTAAAAGGAATCCGGAGCACTTATCACTTCATGAAGCTGATTTAGGGAGAAATTTTGTCACTGCCTTTTATAAACATCCTGCAGCAAAGGAGACCGTTGTATTAATTAGCCACTTTGATACGGTTCATACTGAAGAATATGGTGATCTTGAGACTCTCGCTTTTCAACCGGAGGAGCTCACGAAAAAACTTCATGACAGGAAAGATGAACTACCGGAAGAAGCGCGCATTGATCTTGAATCGGGAAAGTACCTGTTTGGTAGAGGAACGATGGATATGAAAATGGGGCTTGCCCTTCATATGGCTATCATCGAAAAGGCAAGCAGTGAACAATGGCCGATCAATCTCCTGCTGTTAACGGTCCCTGATGAGGAAGTGAATTCTGCGGGAATGAGGGCTGCGGTTAAAGAACTTGTGACTTTACGTGATAAATATGATCTATCCTATAAAATGTTTTTTAATAGTGAACCGTCCTTTTCACAGAAACCGGGTGATAATAGACATTATATTTATTCCGGAACTTTGGGGAAAATCATGCCGGCTGCCCTTTTTTATGGGAAAGAAACTCATGTGGGTGAGCCATTAAAGGGCATGACGGCTAACTATATAGCCTCGTTCCTCACGCAGCTCATGGAGTGGAACACTCTTTTTCTGGAAAGTGATCTTGGCGAGGAAACACCTTTACCCGTATCGCTTCAGCAAAAAGATCTAAAACTGCAATATTCAACACAGACACCTTATCGGGCAGCCGCGCTTTATAATGTGTTCATTATGAAAAGAACAGCTGCAGAAGTAATGGATTTATTCGAGCAAGTTGCAAACGAAGCAGCGATGAAATGCAATGAATCCTATAAAGAGCTTTGTCTGCGTGAACAAATCGAAGGTGTGGGCGAAGTGAAAGTATTGCGCTACGAAAAGTTACTTTCATATGCCAAGGGCAAATTTGGCGTGAGTTTTGTTGAGCAAATAAAGAGTGATGTTAAAGAAAACATGGATTTGGATGAGCGGGAAAAATCAGTGCGGATCGCCGAAAAATTGATGATACAATGTCAGGAGCTTTCACCCGCCATTGTATTGCTGTTCGCACCGCCATATTATCCAGCCGTAAATACGTCCGCTGATCCGCTCATTATGGAATCTGTGAAATTAATGAAGGAAACTGCCAGCATGCTTGATGAAGAAGTCAGCCAAATTCATTATTTTAATGGCCTTTGCGATTTAAGCTATGTTCAATATAGTGATGAGTCTGATGGCTGGACGGCTTTTGAAAAAAATACACCAGTCTGGGGCGATACTTACAGCATCCCTTTTGCTGATATGCAAAAACTTCAGGCACCTGTACTTAATGTGGGTCCGTTCGGCAAGGATGCACACCAGCGTACTGAGCGCCTTCACATCGATAGCGCCTTCGTCCATACGCCAGTTATGCTGGAGAGGTTAATAAAGAGTATGTTTAAGTGTTTGGTTGAAAAGTGAAAGAAGGGATCCTGCACCTCTGCAGGAAAAACCAGAAGATATCAGCTCATAAAGTATTAAACTTTAACTGGGGGCCTTTTATGAATAACCAGCCTGAAGGTCAAATCACTTCCGAGCCGCTTAATCAAAAAAAAAAGCCACTTAACCAACTAACGGAGTTACCGGAAAAAGGGATAAATCCTTTTGTCTTAATGTTCATCGTAATTGTAATAGTGACAGTTTTAACCTACATCTTACCTGCAGGCCCTATCTTTTGATTCAGATTGCGGTAGCGATTATCTTTTTGATCATTGCTCAAAGCATACAGTATGGCCCTTTTTAAAGGTTCGAGAAGTCTGAATATTGGCACTAAATTAATAGGGAGGAGGCAATCATGATGAAGTCAAAACAGGAGACAGTTGTGGGTGAAGTGATTTCATGGAGACGTCATTTTCACGAAAATCCGGAGCTCTCATATCAGGAGCACCAGACTTCTGAATACATCTACAAGAAATTAAAAACCTTTTCAGGATTAGAAGTGACAAGACCAACCGAAACGAGCGTTTTAGCGGTTCTCAAAGGAGCTAAAAAATCTGCCGGAAAATCGAATACGATCATCTTTCGTGCGGATATTGATGCACTTCCGATCGAAGAAGAAGCAGAAATTGAATTTAAATCAAAAAATCCTGGAATTATGCATGCGTGCGGACATGATGCACATGCTGCGATGTTATTAGGTGCGGCAAAAGTCCTTTCTGGAAAAAAAGAAGGGATTAGTGGAGAAATCAGGTTTATTTTCCAACATGCCGAGGAGGTTCTGCCAGGGGGAGCTCAGGAATTGGTTAAAAAAGGGGTTGTGGAAGGAGTAGATTATGCATTTGCACTGCATGTTACTCCTTATGAACGAACAGGAACAATATGTATAAGGGAAGGGGTATTCTGTGCAGCAGCTGATGATTTTGAAATTAAAATCATTGGTCAGGGCGGTCATGCGTCGACTCCGGAATTAACGGTAGATCCGCTAATCATTGGTGCAGAAATTACGACGAATATTCAACATATCGTTTCCAGAAAAATTTCAGCTCTTAGGACACCAGTCATTTCAGTCACTCAGTTCCATTCTGGAAGTGCGCTCAATGTCATTCCTGAATATGCAGAAATCGGTGGTACCATTCGTTCCTTAGACTCTGAAAGCCGAGTGAAAGCAAGGGAGTATCTAGAGCAAATTGTTAAGGGGATTTCAGAAGCGCATGGGGCAAATTGTGAAATTACTTGGTATTTAGGATATCCAGCCGTAGTAAATGATAAAGCTGCTGTTGATATTTCTAGAACGGTCATGGAAGGTATGTTTGAAAAAAATCATATCATCCATGTTGACGATCCTATGTTTGGGACAGAAGATTTTTCAGCTTTTTCCGAAATCGTCCCCTCTTCCATGCAATTCATAGGCGTCCATAATAACGAGTTTGGAAAAGCATATCCTTTACACCATCCTAAATTTAAAATCGATGAGAAGGCTTTAGAGTATGGAGTAAGATATTTTGTAGGGATAGCGGATAAATTATGCAGTCATCAAAATAACTGAGAAAGCATGGGCAAATAAGAGACACCCGTAATAGTTTAAGAGAGGCTTTCGGTTGTCTCTTCTCCTTCTCATACCTATATTTCTTAAGGGATACGCTTCAGGAATATTGAACAGTAAAAGGGAACAGAAATTTCATTTAAAGCAGGGGAGTTGAAACTATTAATTTCCCACATTTTAAAAAGATAAGCTACCTATTTAGGAGGAATATATATGTTTAAACACGCGATTGTAAGGAAGATTGGAAAAAGCTTTGTAAATGGCTTAACAACATCGGATTTAGGAAACCCGGATTATGAAAAAGCGCTTGTACAGCACGAGGCTTATGTAGAAGCATTAAAACGCTGCGGTGTGAAAGTAACCGTTCTCGAAACGGATGAAAGATACCCTGATTCTACGTTTGTAGAAGATACTGCCGTGTTGACGCCAAAATGTGCCCTTGTAACCAATCCTGGTGCAGAAAGCCGGAATGGTGAGATTGATGAAATGAAAGAAGTTTTAAAGGACTTTTATGACACAATCGAATATATTCAATCTCCAGGTATGTTAGATGGCGGAGATATCATGCAAGTTGAAGATCACTTCTATGTTGGCCTATCAACTAGAACAAATGAAGCAGGTGCTCTGCAATTCAAAGATATTATGGGTAAGTATGGTTATGATACGTCCATCATTCCCCTTAAGGAATTCTTTCATTTAAAAACGGGTGTCAATTACCTTGGAGACAATAATTTATTAGTGGCTGGAGAATTCATTAATCACGAGGCTTTTTCTGGCTTCAATCAAATAACCGTAAAACAGGAAGAAGGATATTCGGGTAACTGCGTCCGAATGAACGACTGCGTTATTGTCCCGAAAGGATTTGAAGGAACAAAGAAAAAAATTGAAGAGTTGGGATACACAGTGATTGAAGTGGAAATGTCAGAATTTCAAAAACAAGATGGCGGCCTTAGTTGTCTCTCATTGAGGTTCTAAGATGGTTAGCGAGAAGAACTAGGCTAATAGATAAGATAAGGACGTGATTTTATGGGGTATGGACTGGAAAATAATGATCAGCTGCAACGCTCAATGAAAAGACGCCATTTATTTATGCTCTCGCTTGGCGGCGTTATTGGTACAGGGCTTTTTTTAAATGCTGGATATACAATTAACCAAGCGGGGGCCGGAGGGGCCCTGCTTGGTTATCTTGCCGGCGGTCTTATTTTGTATATGGTGATGGTCTGTCTTGGCGAGCTAGCCGTTCATATGCCGGTAACAGGTTCATTCCAAAAATATGCTGCCGAATATATTGGGCCTTCCGCTGGTTTTTCGCTAGGATGGATGTATTTCGTCGGTTCAGCCGCAACTGCAGGAGTTGAGTTTACGGCAGCAGGAATATTGATGAAACAATGGTTCCCCCATAGTCCCACCTGGATTTGGTGTGCTGTGTTCATTGTGCTTTTATTTACATTGAATGCATTAACGACAAGAGGTTTTGCAGAGGCGGAATATTGGTTTGCCGGAATAAAAATCGTTGCAGTAATTTTGTTTATCGTGATTGGCATCGCTGGCATCTTTGGTTTTGTCTCTTTATCTGATCGTCCAACCCCATTCTTTGAGAATCTAGCTCCTTCTGGTCTTTTCCCAGCAGGGGGCATTACAATTATCTTTGTGACAATGATGAATGTAATTTTTTCTTATCAAGGCTCTGAACTGATAGGAATAGCAGCAGGGGAAAGTGAAAAACCTGAAGAGAACATACCTAAAGCCATTCGAAATGTACTTTTTAGAATCATTGTTTTTTACATTGCGTCCATTATTATCCTTTCTGCCATATTCCCTTCTTCTGAATTAGGCTTATTGGAAAGTCCCTTTGTAACTTTGATGAAGATAGCGGGGGTTCCTTATGCAGCAGGCATCATGAATTTCATTATTTTAACGGCTATTCTTTCTGTGGGGAATTCATGTCTTTATGCATCTACACGCTTGCTTTGGTCGATGGCCCAAGATGGAATGGCACCTAAGATATTTGGTGTTTTGTCCAATAGGAAAGTGCCATTGAATGCCCTTCTATTTACCATTTCTTTTTCACTTCTATCGTTATTAACCAGTTTCATTGCTGCTGATACCGTGTTCGTGATACTCATGTCAATCGCGGGGATATCCGTCACAATCTCATGGATGGGAATTGCTTTATCGCAATACATGTTTCGAAGGAAATTTATAAAAGCAGGTGGGAAAATGGAAGAATTACAATACAAAGTGCCTTTTTATCCATTTGTCCCATTATTTTGTCTAGGCTTTTGCTTGCTGATTCTAGTATTCCTTGCCTTTGATCCTACTCAACGAGTTGGACTGATTTATGGAATAGGATTTTTGGTAGCCTGTATATTATTCTATAAATTTAAATTGGCTAAGAAAGTAGAGTCAAACACTAACTTTGAAAATGAAAAAATATTGTAATAAAGTTCTATAAGATTGCCCGTTCGTATTAAAAGGTTAGCCAGTTTATTTTACTGGTTGACCTTTTTATTTTTTAGTTGCGGTCACTTGGATGATTATTACTGAATCGGAAGGAAAATACTTACATTGTGACGAAGTAGAAGGAATATCTTAATAAAAAAGCAGAAGGAGGAATGCCAGATAACAAAGTGACTAACAACATCACAACGAGCTTAGAGGGGCGGGATCTCGTCATGGAAGGTATATTTGACGGGCCGCGGGACCTTGTTTTTAAAGCGTTTTCGAATTCTGAGCGATTGGCTAGCTGGTGGGGACCGAGTGGGTGGCAAACGGAAAATCGGGAGTTTAATTTTAAGCCTGACGGCGTAAGGCATTATTGCATGCGATGCACAGATGAAAAACAAGGTGAATTTTATGGCCAAGAATCTTGGGGGAAAGCTGTTTATCAAGAAATAATCGTACCGGAGAAGATTGTCTACACGGACATGTTTGCAGGTGAAGAAGCCTTCTTGAAAAGCTTCAGCAGATAGGGTAACAAGTATAAGGTGCTATTTAACAACTTCGGTCATATAAGAAATGCGATTCTTACTTAAGCAGGATAGCTTTTTCTTACTAAGGGCAGTGAAGCATGTGGAAAATTAACTTTTTTTACTGCGTGACGGAAAAGAATATAATAAAGTAGGGGGGAAAGAATGAAAATCAATCACATAAATTTAACAGTTAATGATGTTGCAGCATCAAGGGAGTTTTTAGAAAGGTACTTTGGATTGACATGTGCAGGAAGTCGTGGAGATGGGTTTGCCGCAATGAGAGATGATGATGGATCCATATTGACACTAATGAAAGGAAGCGATGTACAATACCCCAAGACCTTTCATGTTGGATTCATACAAGAAAATGAAGAACAAGTTAACAGGATCAATCAGCGATTGAAAGATGATGGATTCATGGTAAAACCTCCAAAACACTTACACGGATATACTTTCTATGTAGAAGCGCCTGGAGGATTTAACGTTGAAGTACTGTGTTAACGACTTACCTGGAAAGAACAGGATTTAATATTCCCTACATAAGCGTGGTCAATATGGAAAAATCAGTTGGGGCTAGAAATTGGCTGGCGTTAATGCCATTTTAAATCCTTTATGACATTCATGTATGAAAAAGCTGACTGCAAAAGCCCGTTCAAGACGGCTCATGACATCAGCTTTTCTTTTTTTTACCCTAGTCACCAACCGGTTTGATAATGTATGGCTGCATCCTGAAATCAAACATGTATATTAAGCTGCTTACGGAGACGTTGCATTTCCGAATTGAAATAGGCTTTACTGTAATCACATCCAACAATAGCAACGATATTGCCGTCATCATCAATAATTGGCGCAAAGCTTGTTTTCCACTCACCGTATCTGTCTTCGTATATGGGAGTAACACCCGCTTTACCATTAAAAGCCTGGTAAGCGACATTAACCATCTCCGGGGGACCAATATATTCTTCCCCCGGTTCAATGACAAAGCCTTTGTCTGCAACGAGGTGAATCAGACGTCCATCCTCCGTCATGATAAATATAAAGACCCATTCAATTACGCCTTCCTTTTCTTGAATCATGGTAAGTTTTTGTTTTAATTTCTGGGAATAGGAAGTTTGCCGGTTCATATTTTTTTGTAGACTGATAACCTCTTCAGCTGGAATGATAGCTGCGGTTACAGCGGCAACGGAACGAAGCCGTTGATTTATTTGTTCTTCTAAAATGGCCCGTTTATTCACTGGTGAAAAGCTTGCTTCTTCAATTTTATTACGTAATTTTTTATATTTCCTGCTCATCGTCGGCTGACTGACTTCCAATACCTTTGCCGCTAGTTTTAATGATTTGTATTGTTCCATTGCCATGTTGATCAATTGTTCCTCCACAAGGTCGACTGCTTCTTGCAATGGCATCAGAAAATCGATAACAGGTATTGAAGTGGGTTTGGGCCCTTTAAAAGGAAGGACCTCTTTAACCAAAGCAACATCCACTTCCGGCATTCCACTTGTAACCACAAGCCTCTCAACTGTATTTTCAAGTTCGCGCACGTTACCGGGCCATTGATAGATACATAGTAAGTCGATTGCATCCGGGGCGAAAGCTACCTTTCGTTTGTACAGTGTATTGTACTTTTGTAAAAAAAATTGAACTAGATGAGGTATTTCATCTACACGATTCCTAAGCGGCGGAAGGTGGATAGGTACGACATGAAGACGATAATATAAGTCTTCTCGAAATTCACCTTTTTTCACCATTTTTTCGAGCGATTTATTTGTTGCGGCAATCACTTGAATATCAACAGGGTGTGAGGTCGTACTTCCAATTGGTGTAACAACGCGTTCCTGAAGGACGCGAAGCAGTTTTACCTGTACGTTAAGAGGTAACTCGCCCACTTCATCCAAGAATAAGATACCCTTATGGGCCAGTGTGAATTTTCCTTTGGCTCCGTCTTTCCTGGCGCTGGTAAAAGCCCCCTCTACGTAGCCAAACAGTTCGCTTTCAATCAAGTTTTCCGGGATGGCCCCGCAATTGACAGGTATAAATGGAAAGTCCCTTCTGTTACCCATATTATGTATGGCCCTGGCGGCTATTTCCTTTCCTACACCGGATTCCCCCAATAAAAGTACAGTTGCGCTGACATCACAAACCATTTGCATTTTATGCAGAACTTCAAGCATAGGTTTACTGCGGATCACAAATGGAAAAGATGGCTTCTTCGATTCCAAGAAGGGTCCCGATTGAGTCCTTGATGCATCTGGATAAGAGTCTTTAATTTCTTTGTAGGCCCAGACCCATTCGCCAGATTCAATCGGGTATGCCGTCATCAGCATCTCCGGACCCTGCCATGAGGACTGCATGAAAGATCTTTTTTCATTTTTGCCCATTACCTCTTCTGCCAAGCTTGTAGAAAATAAATCTTGTTCAACATCCTTGATGGAACCGCCGACATTAGCGGATTTGACTGTATGAAATAAGGAATTCCCTGTTCCGGTTGATTTCAGTATTGTGCCATTTTTATCTGTCACAATAAGCTGATCGTAAATAGACAAGAGTGCAGAGGTGAAGTGATCCATTATGTTTACCTGCCTTTCATTTAACTTCCTAGTTTTTATATTACAGAAATTTCACAATTGTTCAATAGTTTCAAGAATGAATATTCTTCCTATTGGGAACCCCTGTTAGCAAAGTGTTTCTGGTTGGCATGGTTATTGCAATAAAGTAAAGAGAAGGGACTAATGCAAAGGAGGGAAAAGCAATTTTGAATAAAGAGAATCAGTTTCAGCAGAATATCAATTCAGAAGATCCCTTTATTAAAAGTCTATATTCAGATTTGAATGAGCGGATCAATGCGTATGAACAGGAAGATGCCGTGAAAATCGACAAAATGAAATGGAAGGATGCGACAGGTTCTATTTTTCTCATGATTTTAATCATCTCTTACTTGGTCTATACACTTTTCTAAAGTAGTTTTTTGTTTAGCTCACCCAAAACAAATACAGTCTAGTTTCCAAGCGATACAATCATTATTTTATAGTTGGGAGAGAAGCGAGTGAGTAAAGAGAATTCCTCCATTTCAAAGGATGTGGCCTTTGGCTTTTTACCGGCAAGTAAAAGTGATCGGATTTTTAACCTTCGGGATTTAATTTTAGTACAGGTTGTTATTGGCCTCTCATCTTTTGGGCTGTTAACTGGTGGATACACAGGTACAATGCTTGATGCGAAGCAGTCACTTGCAGCGATTTTATTCGGTAACGCCTTCCCTATGCTGTTGATTGTTCCCACTACCCTTTATTTTGCGCGGTATGGCATAGATACTTTTGTAGGATTTCGAAGTTCACTGGGGTATCTAGGATCCAATATCTTTTTCTTTGTTTTTCTTATTCTGACTCTCGGCTACATTTCCATTGCGCTTTTCATGTCCGGCCAGGCTTTAGCAGAGGCTGCTAATTGGATGGGGATGCCCGCCATTTTCTCAAGCCAAGCAACTGGAGCGCCGTTTTTCTCGATTTTACTCTTCATCTGTGCATTCCTTGTAACGGTGAGGGGACCGATAGCGATTCAAAAATATACCGCAGTAGCCGTTCCGGTATTTATGGTTCTCATGTTTGGCCTTCTTGCAATAGTCTTGTTTGGCCAGGGTTTCACTAACGTTGCTCATATACTTCCTTCCGAGCCATTTGAATCGAATTCTCGTTCATTCGCGACAGCCCTGGAATTAAATATCGGTCTCGGCTTCTCATGGCTTCCATACCTTGGGCAATACAGCCGTTTATCTAAAACAGAAGGAGGAGCATATAAAGCAGGATTCTACAGCTATGGAATCATCGTATGTATCGCTGCTTTAGTTGGGGCCCTTGCTGCATTAGTCGCTGGTTCACTTAATCCTTCTGACTGGATGTTTTCCATCGCAGGAAGTTGGGGCGGATTCATTGGCTTGATTTTACTTTCGGTTGGGAATGTTGGTGCAGCCATTTTCCTTATGTACTCACAAGCTGTCAGCTTTAAAACTGTATTCCCGAAAAAGTCATGGAAGGTTGCGATGGGAACAACCGTACCGGCTATATTCTTACTTCTAAGCTCGACGTTCTACGATGCATTTGGTTCATTCATTGCTGTCATTTCCTTTATTATGGCTGTTCTTGGCGGCATTGTCATTGCAGATTACTTTTTTGTAAAGCGCCAACGCATTTCAATAAGGGATTTGTATGACACACAAGGCTCTTATACTTATTGGAAAGGCATTAACCCGTCGGCCGTTCTCACGGTGGTCATTGGAACGATCGTTTACTGGGCACTCTATAATCCATTGACTTTTGAAGCAAGTGACTTTTTCCTTCATACAGCTGCCGGAATTCCAACATACTTTGTCGCTTTAGTCACCTACTATGTTTCATCTAAATACATTTTCCGTTTTGAAGTTGACATGGAGCGTCCATCCGTTGAATTAAAGGAAGCTAAATAGATAAAAACTCACTTTAAAAAAACTAGGGAACGAGAGGAGATTGTTCAATGTTTACACAAAGTTTAGATTTCAAAACAACTGATTTAGATACATTCCCATTTCCATTCACTTCAGGTAACTATCGTTATTCAAACGATTTGAAAAGACTCTCAAACATTAACTGTATTGAAGTTACACCAGAATACAGACTCCAAGTGGAAACGAAGCGTCGTCTCCTTCAAGAACAGCCGCATATAAGGTTTCAATCTTTTTCACACACAATGGAAATGCAATGGGAAGTGTTGGAAATGCTCATCGATATGGCAACTGATCGCTATCCGGAGCATTTCGAGGTCATTAAAGATGGAGATAACTGGACTTTCAAGAACCACATTTTCGGGGAATCCGATTCTTTCGTTTATGGCGATGCCACCACGCTTCCAAATGAGCCGCTGGATTATATAGGCCGCCATTTCCACAATGATTTTGTTTTAATGGTTCATCGCGATAGTAATTTCTATTTGGAAGTGGGGCAAGTTTCATACGCCGCACTCTTCTCAGCTAACTGGAATAAAGGCATGTCCTTTGATGAGATCCATGCACCCGTTCCATTTGTATCGCGGAAAGGCGATGAACTGGCAGATCGCGTTCGTAAGTTTTTATTATCCATTGAGCCTGGAAAGCCATGGACACGCATCAACTGGAACCTGATGGCGGACCGTTGGGATGTCAACTATGAAACGATGGATGTCTGGGGACCGCAACGTTCTGAGATAACACCGGAAAATGCAGGTAAACTAGTACGTTTGCGTGTTGAAGAACAAAAATTTTATAACATGCCGCGAAGCAACGCCATTCTTTTCGTATTGAATACACAGTTCCTGCCACTGGAGGATTTGACATTGCGCCAGGAGTGGTTTGATCTGACATATAGCGTACTGCAGGATATTCCGGAACCTATGGCTGAATATAAAGGAATTGCCCCTTTTCTTCCGCAATCGGTCGAATATTTGAAGCGTATTGATGAAAAACAAAAAGCGAATCTAAACAAAAAGTAGGAGGATAGGGCATGTACAATAGTCCAGTATTGTTTGATAAATCCATTACGATCGTAAATCAATTTACTCCTCGGAATGAACGAAGAAAGTTTGTCATCATTTCTGATCAAGCTGGATATGAAAAGGCGAAACGTTTCACTTCTGAAATCGCAGGAACAGTGCCTGTTGAATGTCTTTCCATTAATAGAATGGAAGATAAAGAGGAGATTAAGAGATTCATCTTGGCACAGAAGATGGGCACCCAATTTTATATTGCGGCTGCATGGAACAATGCCGTAATGATCTTCTCGCTCGGGGTGGAAGCTGGCCTATCTGAAGCTGAGATACAGACGGTGATTATCGGGCCTAAACGGCGGTACGTATATTGCATGAAATGTTTTGAAGTGTCGGAAGTCGAAGAAGAAGCAAAGATTGCAGAATGTGACCATTGCAGTGCAAGTCTTGAAATAGGACCTTTTTATTCTATAGTAAGGGAAGGTTATATTGGTTACCCATTCATCCTAATCGGAAAAGAAGAAGTAGGGAGCTGATCTTCATGCGGGTAGTAGGAAATATTCAAATGAAAGTAAACAAGATCATTCAAGAAAATCCATTCGTAAAACAATTCGAGTTGATACCAGTTGATGGAAAACCATTGCCTGCTTTTACAGGCGGTTCGCATTTGACCACATTCATGCCGGCCGGGGATACGATATTCGAGAGAGAATACTCCCTTATCAGCAACCCAAGGGACCGTATAAAATATGCCATTTCCATTCGGCGAGATGGGGCGTCACGTGGAGGTTCCGCTTTCTGGCATGATCATGTACAGTTAGATTCCAGGCTGGAAGTCAGTTTCCCTAAAAACAACTTCCCTCTCAGCTTTCGAGCAAAGCATCATGCCTTTTATGCAGCTGGAATCGGCATCACCCCATTTCTGGCAATGATGGAAGACATGGCTGCCGAAGGGCAAACCTTCGAACTCCATTATGCAGCACGCACACCGGAGTTATGTGCTTTTTATGATTTGTTAAAAGCCAAATATCCTGATCAATGTACCTTTTATTTTTCGCAGGCAGAAGACAAACACAGAATGATGCCTGAGACGATGATGGATCATCGCATTGGCACACATGTATACTTTTGCGGACCTCTCGAGATGGTACAAGAGTATCGAAAAGCTGCCAGTTCATATGGTTATCCGGAACATGCGATTCACTTCGAATTATTTGGGACAAAAAATGATGGGCCTCAAGATCCTTTCATTGTCGACCTTACAGATAGCGATCGGTCCATTCACGTTCATGAAGGTGAAACTCTGCTTGATGCGCTTTTAAGGGAAGGAATTGATGCACCTTATTCTTGTAAAGTAGGCGGGTGCGGAAGTTGTGAGGTAGATGTTGCAGAAGGTGAAGTGGTACACCGGGATAACTTCCTTAGCGAAGAAAACCGTCAAACACGCAAGTCAATCTTGACATGCTGCTCACGTGCGAAGGACGGCAGACTTGTCTTAAAACTTTAAAGATACCGTATAGTTTAAATAAAAAAAATGAAAACCGGAGGCATAAAACATGACAATTTTAGAAACGGCAGTTATAGAACTGAAAAATTACATCAACGGTAAATGGCAGTCTGCATCTTCAAATGAAGTAATCAAGGTAATTAATCCTGCAACACAGGAAGTCATTGCAAGGGCTCCGCGTGCCACAAAGGAAGATACAGAAAATGCAATCTCAGTTGCGAAAGCAGCTTTCGAAAGTGGAATCTGGTCAGGCTTAACAGCACAGGAGCGTGCTTCCTACCTATATAAAATTGCGGATAAAATTGATGAACGTGCGGAAGAGTTAACGATTCTTGAAACAATGGACAACGGGAAACTTAAAGCAGAGGCGGGTTTCGATATTGCTGATGCCGCGGCGTGTTTCCGTTACTACGCTGGCTTAATCCTTCATCCAGAAGGTGAAACTTACCAAGTTCCCGCTCCCGTGCAGGCGATGGTTGTTCGTGAGCCAGTAGGTGTAGCCGGTTTAATTGTACCTTGGAATTTCCCTCTTTTAATGAGTGTCTGGAAAATCGCACCGGCACTTGCGGCAGGTAACACCATTGTTTATAAACCGGCTGAATTGACACCTGTAACAGCAATGAAATTATTTGAAATCCTAGAGGAAGTAGGCATCCCTAAAGGTGTGGCTAATATGGTGATGGGCCGCGGCACTGTTGTCGGTCAAACAATTGCAGAAAGCAAGGACGTTGACATTGTTTCATTTACGGGAAGTACGGATGTTGGCCGCTCTATCATGAAAGCGGCCGCGGGCAACTTAAAGAAAATTTCCCTTGAGCTTGGCGGTAAATCACCTAACATCGTTTTTGCAGATGCAGATTTAGAAACAGCCGTCGATTACGGATTATTTGGCATCTTCTTCGGTGCCGGCCAAGTATGTTCATCAGGTAGCCGCATTCTAGTTGAAGAAAGTATTTATGATGAATATGTCAAACAGTATGTGGAACGCGCAAACAAAATCAAAGTAGGGCCTGGCCTTGCAGAAGACAGCAACATGGGGGCAATTGTCAGTAAAGCGCAGATGAATAGCATTTTGAACTATATTGAAATTGGCAAACAGGAAGGTGCGACACTAGCAGCAGGCGGTTACCGTCTTGTTGATGAAGGCCTTGACAAAGGATACTTCATTCCACCGACTGTCTTCACCGATGTAACACCTGACATGCGCATCGTACAAGAGGAAATCTTCGGTCCAGTCGTTGTCATCCAAAAGTTTAAAGATGAAGAAGAAGCTATTAAACTTGCAAATGATACTGACTACGGCCTTGCAGGCGGCGTCTTCACTAACGATGGCGCAAAAGGATTGCGCGTGATCAAGAAAGTACGGGCAGGCATCACTTGGGTAAATGATTATCATCCAACATATGTCGAGGCGCCATGGGGCGGTTACAAACAGAGCGGAATCGGACGCAGTTTAGGAAAATACGGCTTGGATGAATACCAGGAAATTAAACAAATCAACATTAATCTCGATGTAAAACCGGTCGGCTGGTTCCCAAATTAATCATATATCAGAGAGGAAGCAACCTGCTTTCTTTAATCAAACTAAAAAACCTAATCCAAATACGGATTAGGTTTCAGAGTGTAGACAAACCCCTTTTCCAAAAGAATTGTTGGAGAAAAAGGGGGTTTTTTATCTTTTAATTAGCATATTTAGTTGTAAATTTGAAAGAAGGACACAATATATTGTTGCTAAACTTTTTATAAAAAACAGCTGTCGACTTTGTCGACAGCCTGAAACCTAATCCAAATACGGATTAGGTTTTTTCATACTGCCGAGAAACTTTTATAGCCCTAAAAAGGAATGTAAAGATGTTGTTTCTTAAGCTAATAATTACTGAGAAAATGGATTTGAGCATATAAAACACCATTGGTATGTTGAACTACCCACCACTTATCGGCTTACGGTCTGAGTGAAGTAGGTGATGCCTAAGAACATTAGACGGGGGGGCCATAGCTATCATACCGAGTAAAGTTATGACGATTAAATGAAAAACCCGCCTAAGACATTATTAAGGGGAAGGGAGGCTTTTATCTAACTTATTATATACTATGTTTCCTTACCAATTCGATGTGAAGGAGGGAAGGTCATGTTGCCAAGGATGACATCGAAGTCAGCTCCGGTAGCCTTGGGAACGTTACTTGTATTACCATGGAAAGTCTCATTTGCAAGTAAAGCGAAGGCCACCGCTTCTTTCGCTTCAGAAGAGTATCCCAACTCTTCTTGAGTCAGGACTTGTATATAATTTCCAAGAAGTGATTGAATCATATTTAATAACGTTTTGTTGTAGCTGCCACCGCCGCCAATAATCACTTCTTCAATATTGGTCTTTGGAAAGATGAATTTTCGATAGTTCTCCACAATGGACTTTGCTGTAAACATCGTTACAGTTGCTAAAATATCTTGACTAGGAAGTGATTCAAACATCTTTAATAGTTTTACTACATATTGCTTGCCAAACAATTCCCTGCCAGTTGATTTTGGCGGAGGGGTCATAATATAAGGATGACTGATACAATAAGATAAAAGTTCGTCATTAATTTTTCCTTGTTTAGCTATGTCACCAGCTTCATCATAGTTTATATTGAACAATTGGCGGCATACTTCATCAATGATCATATTCCCAGGCCCTGTATCAAAAGCATACATGTCATTAAGCGAAGCTTGCTTCGGTAAGACGGTTACATTTCCAATGCCCCCTATGTTTTGAAGTAATCTTCCCTTCCCTTCACTTCTATATAGAATGTATTCGGTAAAAGGAACAAGAGGGGCTCCTTGTCCACCAGCAGCCATGTCCATCGTACGAAAATCGGATATGACAAGAGTGTTTGTATCGTGAGCAATTACTGCAGCTTCCCCAATTTGCAAAGTGGAGGGTATATAATTTTGTTCTTTTAAAGGCTGGTGGTAAATCGTTTGGCCATGGGATCCTATAAGATCCAGTTTATCAATTGGAAATCTAGCTTTATGACAAACTTCCTTCACCGCATTGGCAAATAATTTTCCTAATTTAAAATTCAAACTGCATATTAACTGCACATTGGATGTGTCCGCAGATAAAGACTGCATAATTTCTTTTTCAATATCTTTTGGAAAGGGGCATGTCATGAACTCAATCACTTCCAGTTCAGTCTCGAGTCCACTATTATCCACCCGAACAAGTGCGGCATCAATTCCATCCAATGATGTTCCGGACATTAATCCAACTATGTACATCATCATTCCACCTACTTCGATTCTTTTATAATCCTGATTTAGCATGAACAGTATATGATACTAAGATAAGACCATTTCTAACATATTGTTTAATATATATCTTACGTCCATTGTTCACTGGACATGCGCCACTTGAACCGTAAAGCTATTTATTGAAGATTATTTTACGTTTATATTAATCTGTTTAGTTTGTTTACTTTCATTGTGGGTTCGGTCTAAGGCAGTCACAACATATGTGTAAGTCTTTCCTTTTTCTACACTGGGGTCATTAAACAATTGACGTTTATTTTCTTTATGCACTGTGGCAAGTAAGTTCGTTGAGTCATCTATATTTCCTTTTTTCTTCCCATCAAAACGATAAATGGCATAATAGGATGCATCTGATTGCTTGTGATCGTGAATTTCAAATTGTATTCCATCTCCAGCTTGTGTTGCCTTGCTCACCTTTGGAGCCTTTGGGGCATGATCATCAATCCAAGGCATTGCAGGAACCAATGCGGGATGCTTATAAATATCCTCGCTTAAGCGATTCTTTATCCCAAGGGGGTTTTTCCGTAAATCTTTGGCACTGAAATGCATGCTTCCATCAAATTCCTTATATGTTCGATTCAGTTTTAACTGGTTTGGCATTTCTTCAGGATTGAACCAGTTTTGGACACCATTGGACTCTGTATTAATTTTATAGTCTCCTTGTCCAATATAGAGTTGAACATTTTTACCCTCGACTTCTTTTGTCCACCAATCAAGAAGTTTGGCGTAGTCAGCTACTGGCAATCCTATATTCCAATATAATTGAGGGGCAATGTAATCAATGTATTCATTATTGATCCACGTTCTGGTATCCGCATATAAATCATCGTAATTCGTTTGTCCAGCGGCAGTGTCAGATCCTGTGGGATCAACTGCTTTGTTGCGCCAAACTCCAAATGGACTTATACCAAACTTCACATATGATTTTTCTGCCTTGATTTCTTCATTTATACTCTTAACAAGGTTATTTACATTATCCCTTCGCCAATCCTCCACATTTGTAAATCTATCTGCTCCATATTTTTGATAGGAAATTTCATCTGGGAAAGGTACTCCTGCAATCTTGTAAGGATAGAAATAATCGTCCATATGGACTGCATCAATATCATAATTTTTAACAACTTCCATTATTCCATCGATCACAAACCGTTGTACGCCAGGAATGCCTGGGTCAAAGTACAACTGTTGTCCATATGGTATGACCCAATTCGGGTGCTTTCTAGCAGGATGAGATTCTGGAAGATTATCAATATCCGATAATTCAGCTGTCTTACCTAAAGGCATAGTAATGCGATATGGATTAAACCAGGCATGAAATTCCATATTACGATCATGTGCTGCCTCTACCATGAATGCAAGAGGGTCATACCCAGGGTCTTTTCCTTGGACTCCTGTTAAATATTTTGACCAAAGACCGTATTCAGAAGGGTAAAAAGCATCTGCAGTTGGTTTAATTTGCATAACGATAGCATTCATCCCCATTGCTTTTTGTTCATCCAAATATTTTATGAATTCTTCTTTCTGTGCTGATATGGATAAACCTGGTTTGGACGGCCAGTCAATATTTAATACAGTTGCAATCCAAGTTGCGCGCAGTTCCTGTTTTACATAAGTAGTTTGCTGAGGGATAGTCCCCGTTTCTGCATGTGCAATCAAATCGGATGGAAGGAGAAGTGATCCTCCCACCAAAGCGGCTAGCGCCAGTGAACCAAATCTTGTCTTTGTAATTCTTTCATTCATCAATAGTACAACCTCATTTCATTACTAATATTTATATTTAATTATTTGTAAGCGTTAACAAATAATGAATATATGAATTTGTCACCTATCTGAATAGAATTAATGTCTAATCAATAAAAGGATCATAGGTTTGGTTCATGAAAATAGCGGTTTACATTTTTAGTAGAAAGTTAAAATTATTTTATGTATCTTACGTTTATTCTAAAATTAATTTTTAAAAATGTATACACAATATTGAAATTAATTTTTAATAATGATATATTCTCTATAGCTAAAAAAGTTTCACCACTTTCACCACTGAAATAAAAAAGGATGATATGTATGCTAGAGCATTTAACGACAGAGCGCCGTAATGAAAAGACCATGAGTTTGGATGAAATGGGAACACTTGAATTTTTAGAGGTAATGAACGAAGAAGACATTAAAGTTGCCCATTGTGTGAAAAAAGAACTTCCGCAAATTTCTAAAGCCGTGGAGATGATCGTCGAAGCCATGAATAAAAACGGCAGATTAATTTACATGGGTGCAGGAACAAGCGGGCGCATCGGTTTATTGGATGCAGTAGAATGTCCACCGACATTCAATACCGATCCGAGTGAAGTAGTGGGTATTATAGCTGGTGGGGAAAAGGCTTTCATTAAGGCAGTTGAAGGTGCTGAAGACAGTTTTGAATTAGGTCCTGAAGATTTGAAGAAAATCGAATTAACAAACAGGGACGTCGTAGTGGGCATTGCGGCTAGTGGACGCACTCCATATGTTATTGCTGGCTTGGAATATGCTAATCAAGTTGGTGCAGGAACTGTGTCGATAAGCTGTAACAAAGGTTCTGAGATAGGTAAGATTGCAAAAGTTGCGATTGAAGTTGTAAACGGGCCTGAAGTCCTGACGGGTTCTACACGTTTAAAAGCTGGAACATCGCAAAAGTTAGTATGCAATATGCTTTCCACCGCCTCAATGGTTGGAGTGGGTAAAGTTTATGGCAATTTAATGGTAGATTTACAGTTAACTAATGAAAAGCTAGTTGAACGCGCAAAACGCATTATCATGGATGCTACTGACTGTAGCTATGAAATTGCAGATGAATTTTTAGAAAAGGCACATGCCCAGCCCAAAATTGCAATTGTCATGATTTTAACGAATGTATCGTATGAAGAAGCCTCAAATCGTTTAGTGAAGGCACAAGGATTCATAAGAAAAACGATTTAATGCCTTTAATAAAAAGGCTCTTTTCGTAAAGATTGTTGTTTTTAAAACGAAACTATATAAGGTTGATTGGAGCGGAAGTGCGAGACTCCTGCGGGAGCAGCGGGACAGGTGAGACCCCACAGGCGTTTACGCCGAGGAGGCTCACCGCCCGCCCCGCGGAAAGCGAGCATCTGGAGGGGAAATCAACCACAACTCACTACCTGGTAAATAGCAACAAAGTATGTGAAAAAAGCCAATAAAAAAAATAAAAAAAATTGGAGGAACAAAGAATGAAGGTTTTATTCGTATGTTCAGGTGGAATGTCTAGTGCAATCGTTGTAAGCGCTTTAAAAAAGGAGGGGGAAAAACAGGGTGTAACTATAGAAGTATTGGCAGTCGGCACTCAAGAATTTGATGCAGAAGTACGAAATGGCTGGGATGTTGCAATGGTAGCTCCGCAAGTCAAACATCGTTTCGATGGCTTTAAGGCATCTGCAGATGAAGCGGGCGTCCCATGTGAAGCCATACCAGCTCAAGCTTACAGCCCTCTTGGCGGACCTAAGCTACTAAAACTGGTAACGGAACTAGCAAAATAATAAACTAATTACTATTTCTTTTCACTAAACGTAAAAGGGGAAAACACGAATGGACAAGTTTGTAGCTTTTTTAGAAAATAATCTTTCAACACCTATGGCTAAATTGTCTGAGCAAAAACATTTACGTGCAATTCGGGATGGTGTGGTTTCTGCGTTACCATTCATCATTTTTGGCAGTTTATTCTTGATCATTGCATTTCCGCCCGTTGCAGCAGATACTGCATTAGGTGAATGGTCTGCAAAACATATAGCAGAAATTTTAATACCATATCGATTAACGATGTTTATCATGACGTTATATATTACTTTTGGTATAGGCTACAGTTTATCTCAAAGCTATAAACTTGATCCGCTATCTGGAGGTTTACTATCATTGGCAGCCTTCTTGTTCACAATTGGTGTAAAGATGATGGATGATGTAGGGTTTGTTTTGCCAATGACAAATCTCGGGGGCCATGGTCTTTTTGTAGGAATGCTTGTATCCATTTTTGCAGTCGAAATTTTACGTCTTTGTAAGACAAAAAATATCACAATTAAAATGCCGGATTCTGTTCCAACTTCAGTAGCCCGTTCATTTGAAGCATTAATACCAGTTACAATCGTATTGCTTGTTATGACTTTAATTACAGTCGTTTTTGCTGTTGATTTACATTCACTCGTTGATAAAGCGGTTGCACCACTCATCAGTGCAGGCGACACATTGCCAGGTGTATTAATTCCAGTATTTTTGATTACATTCTTCTGGTCATTTGGTATTCATGGCGTTTCAGTGGTAGGTGCCGTAGCTCGTCCGGTATGGGAAGTGTACTTGGGGAATAACTCGGCGGCAGTTGCAGCTGGAAAGGCAATTCCCCACATCGCTCCTGAAACTTTCTTCCAATGGTTTATTTGGATTGGCGGGTCTGGTGCAACTTTGGGTTTAGTAATAGCCATGCTCTTAACGGCAAAGTCTACCTATAGTAAAGCAATGGGGAAAGCAACAATTGTTCCAAGCATTTTTAACATCAATGAACCTGTTATCTTTGGGATGCCAATTGTACTAAACCCGGTACTGATTATTCCATTTATCATTACACCGCTAATTGGTGCGACACTTGCATATATTGCAACATCCATCGGACTTGTGAACCCGACATATGTAATGGTTCCCTGGACATTGCCCGCTCCAATAGGCGCCTACCTTTCAACTGGTGGTGATTGGAGAGCCATCGTTCTCGTGATGGTGAATTTAACCATTTCCGTTATTGTTTATCTGCCATTCTTTAAGATGTACGATAAAAAGCTTTTAGCGCAGGAAAACATGGTAGAAACAACAGATAGTAAAAAAATTGCTTTATAAGGAATGCCTAAAAGGGAGTTTGGAACTAAATGCTCCAAACTCCTTTTATGAATTGAGGGGGGGAAAGGACATGAATTCAACTTCCAGAATCCACTTTTTTAGTTACAAAAGTGCCTTTCTATTTTTTAGCTTCATTCTTGTTTTTAATTTTATTTTTAACAGATTAATGGATGCCTTTGAGATAAATAAACAATTCTCACTATACTTGGGAAATACTTTTGCCATAAGCGCAGGATTGACGATGGTTGTTTGTTTTGTTGAAGGTAAGTTTAAAAACAAGAAACAAGCATCACTATTATTCTTGTCTTTATTAGCGGTAAGCGCACTAGTTTGTTATGCAATCATCTATAAATGAATGAAAAATTAGATTAGCTTACGATGAGGTGTTAGGGGAATGGAAATGAAAAACGGGTTGAAGATTGCCACAATCGGCGGAGGCTCCAGTTATACACCAGAATTAATAGAAGGATTTATTAAACGATATGATGAGTTGCCTATTAGGGAACTATGGTTAGTGGATATTGAGGCAGGAAAAGAAAAACTGGAGATTGTAGGAACCTTGGCAAAACGTATGGTTGAAAAAGCAGGACTTCCAATGGAAATACATCTAACGTTAGACCGCCGTCAGGCCTTGCAAAATGCTGATTTTGTCACAACGCAAATGAGGGTGGGTTTACTTGATGCACGAATCAAGGATGAGAGGATCCCGTTGGAATTAGGCTTAATTGGTCAGGAAACAAATGGTGCAGGAGGATTGTCCAAGGCATTACGAACTATCCCCATTCTTCTGGAAATTGCAGAAGAAATGCAGGAGCTCTGCCCTGATGCATGGTTAATTAATTTTACAAACCCAGCGGGGATGGTAACGGAAGCCCTTCTCCGCTACAGCAAGCATAAAAAAGTCATTGGTGTATGCAATGTTCCATTTAATATGCATATGTCTATTTCTAACATGCTTGGTGTTGATATGAAAAGAGTGCACATAGATTTCGCAGGGTTAAACCATATGGTATTCGGGATGCATGTGTTCGTTGATGATCAAGAAGTAACAGATAAAGTGCTTGAAATGCTGGGCAATCCTGAAATTCAGCTGACGATGAAGAATATTGCCCCATTAGCTTGGAACAGAAGGTTTTTGAAATCTTTAGGTGTTGTGCCTTGCCCGTACCATCGTTATTATTACAAAACTAAAACGATTTTAGAAGAAGAGTTGGAAGCATTCAAATCTGGGGAAACTCGAGCAGAAGTTGTGAAAGAATTAGAAGTAGGTTTGTTTGACCTATATAAGGATGAAACCCTTGACATCAAGCCTCCACAACTAGAGCAGCGCGGTGGAGCTTACTATAGTGATGCAGCGTGCAATGTCATTTCTTCTATTTATAATGATAAAAAAGATATTCAAGTGCTAAATGTACAAAACAAAGGATCGCTTACTGATATTGATTATGATTCAGCTGTCGAAGTAAGCTGCATTGTCACCAAAAATGGACCAATTCCTTTGGCTATGGGTAAATTACCCGTACAAGTGCATGGCTTGATCCAACAAATCAAATCATTTGAAAGAATTGGTGCAGAGGCAGCCGTTACAGGTTCTTATGATAAAGCATTATTAGCTTTAACGATTAACCCGCTTATTCCAAGTGATGACCTGGCGGAAATCGTTTTACAAAAATTGTTAAAAGTGCATCGAGAATACTTACCGCGATTCTTCAGTGAAAGTGCAGTATCGACATCAAGTTTCGTTGGATTACAGCAATCCAATGAAACTTCATAATCTAACATAAAATTGGAGTGTAGTGATATGTCAACTGAATTGAACAATAATGAAATGGAAATTTTTGAAATAATATCACATAGTGGAAATGCAAGAGGATTAGCATTCGAAGCACTAAAAGAAGCGGAAGAATTTAATTTTGAAAAGGCAGAGGATCTAATTAAACAGGGCCAGGAAGAATTGAACTTGGCCCATAAGACACAAACCAAGCTCATTCAAGCAGAATTGAATGGAGTTCCAAGTGAGAAAACTTTATTAATGATTCATGCACAGGATCACTTGATGACGGCAATGAGTGAACAAAAACTAATTGAACATATGATTCGCATTGTAAAAAAGCTAGCCCCACAACAGTAAAGAGGTGATTAAATAATGGGTAAACTCGGTATATCTATCTATCCAGAGCATTCAACCGTTGAAAAAGATATGGAATACATTGCACTTGCACACAAATATGGATTCAAAAAGATCTTTACTTGCTTGCTTTCTGTCGAAGGTGACAAAGAAAAGATTTTAAAAGAATTTAAAGAAACGATTCGTTTTGCCAATCAATTGAATATGGAAGTGATGGTCGATATTGCTCCCCGAGTATTCGGTTCACTAGGCATTTCTTATGATGACTTATCGTTTTTTGCAGAATTAGGTGCGTATGGAATCAGGCTGGACATAGGTTTTACAGGTAACGAAGAGTCGATTATGACACATAATCCATATGATCTAAAAATTGAAATAAACATGAGCAATGCAACAAAATATTTAGAAAATATTATCGATTACAAACCAAATAAAGAGAATTTAGTTGGATCGCATAACTTCTATCCTCATCGCTATGCAGGATTGGGCTATCCTCATTTTATAAAATGCTGTGAGTCATTCAAAAAGCATAATATCCGCACGGCAGCTTTCATAAGCTCCCATGCAGCAACGTACGGACCTTGGCCTATAATGGAAGGATTATGTACATTAGAAATGCACCGGGAATTACCCATTACAACTCAAGCGAAACACTTGTATGCGACAGGGTTGATTGATGATGTAATTATTGCGAATGCCTACGCATCTGAAGATGAATTGAAACAGCTTAGCCAGTTAAACAGAGGTCTATTAACATTTAATGTTAACCTTCACAAAACCATAACAGCTTTAGAGAAAAAAATAGTATTGGAAGAATTCCATTTTTACCGTGGAGATGTTTCCGATTATCTTATTCGCTCGACTCAATCACGCGTGAAATATAAGAGCGAGGAATTTAAACCAACATATACGCCTGATATTAGACGCGGTGATATTTTAATTGAAAATGAGCTCTATGGACAATATAAAGGGGAATTGCAGATTGCATTGAAGGAAATGAAGAATTCGGGAAAAACAAATGTAGTGGGCCGAATAGCAGAAGAGGAAATTCTTCTCCTCGATCATTTGGAACCATGGGGGAAATTCCAATTCAATATTAAATGATCAGGGAAGGAACGGTGATATTCCTTCCTTTTTTACTGAATAGGAGAATGATATGAATTATATTATCGGTGTTGACGGCGGGGGTACTAAAACTGAAGCAGCGGCTTATGATTTAGATGGTAATAAAATAAGTGAAGGCAAAGCTGGGTTTGGAAACCTGCTTATAAATGAAAAACAAGCCATCGCTAACATTATACAGGCAATTGAACAAAGCATAGCTCCTATTGATAATGGTAGCTGCCATTACATTTGCTTAGGATTAGCCGGGTATGGAGGAGTTGTGAATCCGCAGGGCATAAAAAGTGCATTAAGAAAGGCATTTAATGCCCCGTTCACGATTGTAAATGATGGAATTATCGCTCATGCTGCTTTACTAAAAGGAAATGATGGCATTTTGACCATATCCGGAACTGGATCTGTAAGTATCGGCATCCATAAAGGTATCGAGAAATCGGCTGGTGGCTGGGGACACATTCTTGGGGATGAAGGAAGTGGCTATTGGATCGCCATGCAGGCTTTTATAAAAATGACGAAAGAAGAGGATGAGGGAGATGAATATAGCCTTTTAACCGAGACAATACTTAAAAAACTTGGGATTCATAGTGTTATGGAACTGAAGAAATTCATTTATTCTGCCACGAAATCCGAGATTGCCGCGTTTGTTCCCCTAATTGTCCAACATGCGGAGGAGGGCGATGGTTCCTCGCAAAATATTCTGAATCAGGCTGGGTACCACCTTTCAAAACAAACGCTTAAGGTTATCAAGAAGTTAAAGTTAAGTGAGAATGTTACAATTGCAATAAAAGGTAGCATATTGACAAATATACCATTGGTGCAAAGCTCTTTCATCAATCATATTAAACTTGAAAACCCAAATGTGAAATTTGTTGTAGAAGACGTATCTGCTACCTTGGGTTGTTACTACATAGCAATGAAGCATTTAAAGTAAGTAAAGATCAAGGAGAGTAAATCATATGCCCGTCGAAAATATTATATTGAGAATTGAAAGTTTATTGAACCAGTTGCCCAAATCAGAAAGGAAAATTGCACAATATATCTTAGAAAATCCACAGGAAATTATAAGAATGACGATACATGAATTAGCTGACCATGCCAATGCCAGCAGTTCGGCCGTAACGAGATTTTGTCATTCTATAAAAGTTAACAGTTTTTCGGAACTGAAGGTATCCCTATCATCCCTAATTTCCCAACCGGAGAAAAAAGGTTTCCATGACATTGAGCCTAATGAAACAATAGCGTCCATTAAAAATAAAATAGTCTCCAACTCTGTACAAGCTATACAAGAAACGGCACATTATTTGGATGAGGCCGTTCTTGACAATATCATTGAAACCATGAGGGGTGCAGATGTAATTTATGTCTATGGTTTAGGAGCTTCATGGCTCGTTGCTGAAGATATTACACAGAAATGGCTACGGTTAGGAAAGATTGTAAGTGCCAATCAAGACCCGCATATTACGGCCACTGCGCTTGCTGCATCATCAAAGAACACCGTTTTTTTCTGTATATCCAATAGTGGCGAAACTGAAGAAATTCTGGAACTCGTTGATATTGCTAAAGCATATGGAATTAAAACAATTGGTTTATCGCGGTTGGGGAACAATGGACTAACTAAAAAAGTTGATATGTCCCTAAATCATGTACGTGCACCGGAGGCTAAGTTCCGAAGTGCTGCAACAAGTTCGCTTTTTGCACAATTTCTAACGGTCAGCATTATTTTCTATGCGTATGTTTCAAAATTTTATAATGAAAATAAAAATGAAATTGAACGTTCAAGGGAATCTGTATTGAAATTCACCAAAAGAAATTTGGATACTTGAAGGAAGAGGATTTAAAAATGAAGGAGGAGGGCATTCGCCTGGATTGTGAATGCGCAGATATATGCGGTAGAATCAAACATAGGATGTACGCTTTTTCAAGGAGTAAAGAAACGTTCCAGGATTTGGCCTAATTAAAACAGAGAAAAAGCCCTCCAAAAAGGTTTTGAAGGGCTTTTTGGCTGGCCAAAAATTAAAAACATGTTTTTCCATTAATCGGCTTTTTTGATTACTCATGGTGTTTAGCATAAGAAGATTATTAGTAGGCGATACCTACACGTGATTTTATATAATCGCTACTTTTTATTAGACTAAATGTAAACTCTGCTGTATCCGGCACGGATATTTCTACGCCGTCCTCCGGCAAAAAATTACCTTCTACACGATATTTACCTACACTTTCCCCATCCGGCAAATACGTAGGACAGACAATAGTCCATTCGAGTGGTGACTGTTTGAGCATATCGTAAACTTTATGATGTTCTACCGCTGCACGGGTAGACTTACGCTTTGATTCACTTGACTGATAACGCAATGAATTTGGGGTGGTTCTGCTTTGCAGGATACCTGCAGTTCCTATAGTGATAATTCGTTGTATTCCTTCTTCTTCCATTGCTTCGATAATTAGTGGCATACTTTCTGATAGAGTGGTTGTCCCATCAGTATTCAGCGCACTAATAACTACATCAATCCCATGCATTGCATGTGAGATATCACCTTTATTTAAAACATTACCTTGGATAATAGTTAAATTTTCACAATTTATTTGAAGCTTCTCTGGATTTCGAACTAATACAGTAACATGGTGTCTATCATGAAGGGCATAAGTAACTATTTGACCTCCAACTCGTCCAGATGCACCCAAAATTAAAATATTCATGAGAATGAACCTCCTTTTTACAAATATTACACTACACTTTAAAAGTTATTATATCGTCTTTTTCAACTAATGAAAGCCTTAGTGCAATAAGTCATCATATGGATAATCAAACTTTTTTATAAAGAAAAATTTAATACACCGAGTGATCGGGTTTTTTTTTTATTTCATTAAAAAAAAAGGGGATATTAGTTGAACGATAAAAATACATCAAAATGCGAAAGGAGTATGTTCTTTGGGGTTAACTTCGATTTTAATTGGACTTTTTGGAGCTATATTAGTTATTATCTTCGTTTTTCCGTTACTAATGGTTAGAAAATATGGGAAAGGTTCACCTCCGTATAAGTGGTCTTATTGTATATTTGGTCTATTAATTATCAATTGGATATTATACATTACAGGTTTATATACATTGCTTCCTGTTAATGTTGCAGACTTAATTTTTATCCCAATATGGTTTATTGTTTGTGCTTTAGGTGCCTTATTTACAATATTTGAGTTTAAGAACAACAAAGCCTTTGCCGTTCCGCTTGCTGGTTTTACTTTTATTAGCTTTGTTTTCGCTTTATTCTTAAACGGTATATCACAGATGTAAACAAAAGGGCGCGATTCTGGAAATAAGAATCGCTTTTCTTAACGAACTAACTTTATTATAAAAAATTGATATTTAATCAATAGAAACCCGTTATTTTGAATCCTTTTTCAAAATAACGGGTTTTTATTTGCTGTTTTTTTAAGGGGTAAAGGAGGATCTTTAATCAAACTTTATTTTAAATCAACACCTGATTTGCTAAGACAATTTTCGAAACTTAAAAGCCGGATTGGTTTAACCGATGATCAAACGCAAACACGCCTAAAAAACCAAGCGATTCGAGAAAAGAAGAAAGGCATTGTCATGAAGGAGAAAAGTAAGCACTTGATGGGTATGAATGTCTACATAACGAATACATCACCAGAAGAAGTTCCCACTGACTATGTTCATTCCCTCTATTCCCTGCGTTGGCAAATCGAAATTTTGTTTAAACATGGAAGTCATTCTTTGAAATCGATGAATGCAAACCAATCAAAAAAGAACGCCTTGAGTGCCATTTATATGGCCAACTCATTGGCATTTTCCTCTGTTCTTCTACCATGTTTCAAAGGCGACAGTTACTTCTTGAAAAGAAAAAGAAGGAATTGAGTGAATATAAAGCTATTTATATCATCAAAGACTATTTTTTACTGCTGTTTCAAGCGATACAAACAAGCACACAAGAGCCATCAAAGATTCTACTTCGCCTGTTTGTCCTCCTACAGAAAAATGGGCGAAAATCCCACCGTTATGAGAAAAAGACAGTCTTTGATATATTGGGTGTTGTCTATCAGTATACCGTGTGTCACAAGAGTGCAGCATAGCGCAAAAAAATGACCTATCGGAGGCTTATTTTGCATGTCTTTAGTTAATTGCATGAACGATTATCTTGTAGAAATAGATCTACTTTAAGTACTCATTGGCGTTAGCTTGAAGGGGATGGGGTATCGCCAGCATTTCGGAAAAAAACCACGTTAAGCATATTTCAACACAAAATAGCCGACTTTAACTCCCCCTTTAAGGCTAAATCGGCTGTTTTATATTCAAAACTTAGTTGTTTGTAATATCAAAAGAAAATGTTTCTTTAAGTCCTTTTTTCCCGTCAGAAGTGATTTTTATTGCTCTTGTTTTAGGTAAACGTTGAACCCAATTTAATTCTAATAGTCTTTCTAGAAGGGCATTTCCTAATGCTCCCGCAAGGTGGTGACGTCTTTCACTCCAATCTAAACATTTGTGTGTAAATGAACGACGCTTTTTCTTAACCCTTTCAAGATCAATTTGAAAAGTTGTAAAGAATGACTCTCCTTTTTCAGTAACAGTAAACCCGTCCTTTTCTTCATAAATAACACCTATTTTAATTAAATAATCTGTTAATTTTACTCCTAAATTCCCTGCAAGATGATCATAACATGTTCTTGCAAAACGCATCTCTTTTTCTTCCGAAGCCTGTTTTAATGATTTAATTTCAATTGGTGGAGCTATTGATAAAAATGACTCTATAACTTGAGCAACTTCTTGATTTCGAAGTCCATAATATCGATGTCTCCCCTGTTTTTCAACTGTAACTACATTCGCATCGACCATTTTTGTCAAATGGAAACTAGCCGTCTGTGGTTTGATTCCTGCCATATATGCTAATTCGCTTGCAGGATGGAATCTACCGTCTAATAAGACTGTTAATATTGCTGCACGAGAAGCTTCACTCACAAGAGTATAAATCATTACTACATTTGGGTTTGCGTTCACTTTAATTCCCCCTAATTTAATCCATATTTCGATGAAAATCGAAATGTTAATATTCTACAATAAATAAGGAAGAACCTATGAATAGGAGGAGAAATAGATGAAAAAAATGGCTCAGGTTCCAAACACAGAAATTATTAACGGTGATATAATGTTAGACTTTGGAGAAGAAGTCCCGATTGTTGGAATAGAGTTTGAAGGAGAAACGGCAAGGAAAATTGAACTGATTGCTAATAAAGTACACATTAGGAAGTTACTACTGATGGAAAGACTTATTATTCTTTTAGACTGAATGATAAATAATAAGAAAGTCAATTCCTCATCCTAATGTTGAATCAATAGTGTTTCATTTTTCGGATACTAATTGTGAAGATTTTTTAGGTATAGACCTTTTTGATTCTAAGTCTTATTCCGGGCAGTACCTAATTGGTAAATAAATAGTTCTTCTTTTACTAACGGGTGCCTGTGCGGCCGAGCCTAGGTCGTATCATATAGCGGGTGGATTCCCGTCGAGTAAGAACTAGCCATTCGTTCGTAGCGAGTCTTGGAGGGCTAAAGGTAACGTTAGTCTTTAAGCGTAGACAGTTAGGTGGCGGGCCGAAAGCCAAATGGTTGAAGGGATTGAGCTCCATAATATTAGTAAATCGAGAGGGCTGATGCTTTACGCACAGCAGAAAGCTATATTTTATCCTTCGTTAAGGGCAAGATGGATAAAACCTCTCTGGGGTCAGAGACCTTGGCACGTTATACACATCGATATGATACGGCAACTCAGGAGACCCTACCGATCCGTGTAGGGAGTTGGGTAGCAGCGTAGTACCAATGAAGTTGGGTAATGCCGATGGAGGAAAGGCTAGTTACCAGTTATCGCCCTTACTAGGGAAATATTTACTACACTTAGAGGCAGGGATAAATGGAAAAACGACTAAGGATAGCAGAATTAGCAAAATCTGAATCTGAGAGATTAGCTACATTTTGTGAATGGTAACTAGGAGGAGCCGTGTGCGTGAATAGCGCAAGCACGGTTCTGTGAGGTTCCCTTCTACTCGACTAGCGTCATAAGAAGACCGCCAATTGGCGGCCTTTTGAACGTGCGATTCTTTACATAATCATACGTTCACTACAATAAACAAAATTACAGTCAAAAATCCCTTAAAATTTTTCTTTACTACGGCTTGTGCTCGGTCGGCAGTTGCGACGAAACTTTTAAAAAATATCACTATTTTCCCATTTCTTCGAAATCAATGAGAGAATAGTGATTTTAAAAATCCTTCACCTGGTCATTGGCGATCTCCCGTTATTTGATTTCGATCGCCGAAGCCTTATTGTCCCAATCCGAAGCCATATTAGCAGTTTTACCATACCAATCGGAGTGTCTAAAGGAAACTCCTCTGCCATACCCTTGAGATGAAGTATGCTCCCACAGCGTCGTCGAATAGCTTGAAGAAGGTGACGCCGTACTTAAGGAGGAAATTCTGTCATTCCAGCTGGAAGACAAGTTTGTAAAACCGTCTCTCCAATAAATATAATTCCCACCTTTATTTTTATACTCATAGAAATCGGTACAACAAGAACCGCTGCCCATGGTAGTGACTTTGTTTTGAAGTCTCTGTTTATCTTTTTCGATAAATGCCAGCAAAGTTTCCCTGCTCGTAAATCCATATGCCAACCAATCGCCCTCGTTATTCTGTTTAGGAAGAACCATTGTTACTTTTATTTCTTTGTTAGATATGTTACTCACTTTGGCCTGGGAATCCACATCTTTTCCATCTACATTTAAATAATGGAACGATTTAATCGTATAATCCTTTTCTGCATTCGTCTCGGCCTTCGATACTGGTGTAAATCCCATGGCAACGAAAAGACAACATATTATTACGGAAAGACAAAGTTTTATTCGCAATTTCTCCACTCCCATATTATTGAAATTTAGATACTTTGGCCGGAAAAAGTGGAAGTTGACAGCCCCTGCGTAAAATCTTGACGGAATATCCGATACCGGCTTGTATACGAATGGCTGAATTCCACTTTTATTAATATTCCCTCCTTCCGGCTTCGCTCCCCAGCCGTTTATACGAAATGTGTCAAAGGATGATTCTCCTCTAGCCTACAGTGTATATTATTTCCATGCAAGGATATATTTTACTATATCGTTAATTTATCAGGAGGTAAATTCTCTTATTTTCAAAAGTGTTTTTTAAAGTATTTCACCATAACTAAGGAGTTATATAAAACTACTCTATATGGGTACCGCCAAGGGTCCTACCAAAAAAAACGAAAAACATACGCTAAGCAAATTTCGAAATAAAGAAAGCCGATTTTCCCTACACTAAGGAAATATCAGCTTTTATTCGTTAAATCACTTATACAATAATTCGTTAATTTCTTTTTTCTAGTTCGAATGAAATATAATACTACACTGGGTTCCTAGTTGAGGTTTACTATTTATGTGAAGATCTCCGCCATGAGCTATAATAATTTGTCTTGCAATAGCCAGCCCTATTCCAGTTCCAGAATTATTAGAAGATACATCGATTGTCGGTTACAAAAAGTTTAACTGAGGTGAAGGGGAGGACTTTTTATTAATATCAATGGGCGGTGAAAGAATGGGAAATACCATTTATCTTATTGAACTCCATCAGTTTGATACGAATATCTCTCGAATGCTCACTTATTCGCAGGATTTCATAACCCTTGTAATTGGATTTCCGGGTAATTGAAATGAGGTCAGATCATTTTGGCTTCATGAAGGCATAGGAGTCAGCACCACTCCATATTTTACCATGCAATGTACATCTCCACACCGTCCGTGGAGGCTTTCCCCCCGTGGGTCAATTGCCCTCTCATTCCTTCGTCATGCCTATCCAAGGGGTGGAGGCCAGTTATGCTAACCTGATGGGTCACAGTGCTCTTTTGTTCAAGAAACCTTGTACTCTGTACATATTTCAAATCTTACGAATAAGAAAACATTAAAAATTAAAGTAGTTAATCTAACCAACATTTTAGATAACAATACAAAAAGGGCCACCCAAAAGTTCATGAGTGGCACCTTGGAAAATTGAAATGATCTGACTTCCTTTGGTAAGAAATGACTCTGTCTTTGTCTTCTAGCTTTTTCTGAATCATTTAATCGGAGGATAGTTGAAAATGGTGGATTAGTTGGCTATAAAAACATCCCATTAGCGAGCACAATTCCTTCTCTAATATTCCTGTCCTTCTTTCGATTTTAGAAAAGAAACAACTGATTCATCTAATAATTTTTCCCGATTTGGATCTTCATTGACATCTGTATCCACTTCCATTTCTTGTTTAAGTATGCCGAAAGGATCATCTTCTGTATTTAATCGACTGTCCCGGCTTTTATGTAGGACTGGATTATGGTCATTATTTTTTTGATTTGGCATATAAACTCCTTCTTTAACATGTATTTTTTATTTTAGTATGAACAATTGATCCAAAATAAAATCCAATATTTTTTATGGATTATTTTAAATTTCAATCACGAACTGGGACCTGTAATTAATAATCTTCCGCTATCTTGTTGTTCTTGATGAAAGGTTGAAACAGCATTCAAATTGTAAATCCTAAATTGCTTTAGGTGTAGTTGAATGAATATTGAAAATACTGTAGTATTTATTTGTGGAAAATAATACCGAAACATCGTTTTCTATTCAAAACAAACACTCGGAAGGAGGCTGGGACAGATTCCCTAGAGTAAAGTCAAATATTTTAAGGAGGATTTTGCTATGAAGAAAAGAATAAGGAATACCTCTATTTGTTTTTTGTTGGTAGTTTCAATCATACTATCATTATCATTATTACTTCCTTCTTTTGGCCAATCTGCTGGAATGCAATCGGATTTTAAAGTAACTCTATTAGGAACAGGTTCTCCTATTTTAAGTACATCCCGGTCCGGTCCCGCTACCCTTGTGGAAGTTGGTAATGAAAAACTCCTCTTTGATGCAGGACGTGGAACTGCTTTGCAATTATATAAAGCTAATATGTTACCAGGCAGTATTGACAAGTTATTCCTTTCACACTTGCATTCGGATCATACGGTTGGCATCCCAGACATATGGCTTACAGGTTCTTTGCCAACAGGTGGGAAAAGAGAGCTAGCCTTTAACATTTGGGGACCTAAGGGAACAAAGAAAATGATGTTACATATGAATAAAGCTTATAAAGCCGATTTGGATGCAAGGGAAGACTCTGGAAATGGAAACGTTGAAGGAGCAAGTATTATAGCACATGATATCAAGGAAGGCGTTGTGTATCAACAAAAGGGAATAGAGGTAATAGCTTTCAAGGTTGACCATAAATCAATTGAACCTGCTTTCGGTTATCGGGTTAATTACAAAGGACATTCAGTAGTTATCTCAGGTGACACCCGTTATAATGAAAATCTAATTCAATTTGCTAAAGGTGCTGACGTAGTCATTCATGAGGTTGCAGCCGCAAGACCTGATAATGAATCAGAATCAATATCCAATATTCTTGACCTTCACACTACACCCGAGGAAGCAGGTAAAGTCTTTAGCCAAATACAACCAAAGCTTGCTGTGTATTCACATATTGTATTATTAGGTGGATTAACAGAAGAAAAAGCTAATTTGCCCGGAAGAACAAAAGAAACATATGAAGGAACAGTTGTAGTAGGTGAGGATTTGCTGTCCATTGAAATAGGCGATAAGGTACAAGTGCTGCACCCGTGAAACGATGAGCACTCAGGGAAAAAATAATAGACGAGCTTTTGCGGGCAAGTTCTTTAAACCTATTAATCAATGCGATAAGCGTTTGGAACTGTGCTACCGTAAACATTTTGACATATAGCCCAGGCTAAGACACTTTCAATAAAAAAACCGATATCCCTAGCGCACTGGCTCATGAATATCATGATATAAGGGCCTAAAAGTCCGCATCGAGTAAAAGCTTCTAACCCCTTGACGCATAAAGACCCCTTGCCCAAAATGGACAGGGGATCTTTGTTTAAAGGCAAAGTATAATACAAGTTTAAGAGTTTCCAGCTCGAAATGTACTTTGAAAAATCATATTAGGGCAATCTTGGCCTTTATTATTCAAATGGCGCCTCGTTATTAAGCTAAACTATCTGCTAATCGGTTTTCTTTCCAAATGACTGTAATACCTAGGCCAATGACCATAATGACAGCAGCAAAAAGATAAGGATAGTGGATGTTTACGTCAAATAGTATTCCTCCCATTGCTGGTCCGAAGATATTCCCTAAGCTCGTATAGGTTGAGTTCATTCCAGCAACAAACCCTTGCTCTTTCCCGGCGGCTTTTGATAAAAATGTCGTCAATGCCGGACGAAGTAAGTCAAATGCAAGAAAGATGAAGCTAGTTACCACCAGTACTGCCAAAAAGCTAGATATCAATGTGGAAGCCACCGCGAATATTGCCCCGATGACTAAACATAATTGAATCAGCTTCTTTTCACCAAGGATATCTACCAGTTTTCCAAACATGAATACTTGCACAACAACTCCGAAGATTGAGCTAATTGTAATGATAGTTGCAATATCCTTCGGCGTGAAGCCAAATTTATGATCAGAAAATAGGCTGAAAACAGTTTCATATGCTGATAAACCAAAAGCGAGTACAAATACGATGATAAACGCAATAAAGTAAAGCGGGTTAAGTGATCTTTTTAAATCGTCTATAAAGTTTGTTTCTTTTGTATTAGCAGAAACTTCTGCAAGCTGTTCCTTTGTTAGCGGTTCTTTTAAAATAAATATTGATGCAATGCATGCTAAAAAAGCAATGGCTGCCGCAAGAAAGAATGGCAAACGTATACCATATTCCGCAATAAAACCACCGATACCAGGTCCTATAATAAAGCCCAAGCTAATGGCGGCCGAAATATACCCCATTGCTTTTGGCCGTTCCTGAACTGATGTAATATCTGCAACATATGCAGTAACACCTGGCATAATAAAGGCGGCACTAATTCCCCCTAGGATCCTTGATATATATAACACGGATACGTTCGTGCCAATACCAAAGATAAGTTCTGAAACACCAAAAAGGAATAAGCCGATAATGATGATTTTCTTTCTGCCGTAACGGTCGACCCAACGACCTGCGAATGGTGACATAACAAGTTGTGATACTGCAAATACGGCAACAAGATAGCCCATCGTACTTCCTGATAAATGCATGATATTCATAAACGATGGCATTACGGGGATGATGAGTCCAATTCCTAGAAAGGCAATGAATATATTGCTTAGAAGAATAATTAATATCGCCTTTTGTTCATTAATTGGTTTATTCATGTATTAACACCTCTTTCTATGTGAATCATTTTTGTGAAATACCTCTCCAAAATACTTTCCAAGAGGATGCTAATTTATCGTTCAGCCGTTTCTCATCATTGCCGTATACAAGCTCCAGCATAATGGAATCCACTACTCCTAAGAAAGCAAAGGTCGGCGTAATTGCTGCTTCTTCGACGATTAATTTAGCATTGATCCAATCCTGAAATTTTCTTTCCAATATCGCCTGCACCTTTTCCTCGATATCCATGACTTCCTGTCCGATTGCTTTTTCAAGATGGGCTGGCGGAAAAAAGGACATACGCAGCCAAAACTTTAAATGCTCATTTTTTTGGAAGAGATCGATGATCAATTGTAGAAATCCGTATAAATCTTTTTCTGGATTTTTTGAATCAACTTTACTGAAATATTGGAGTTTTGAAGATAGCTCCGCCTCTTTCGCATCACGTAAAACTTTCAGAAAAAGATCATCCTTGCCTTTAAAATGGGCGTAAATGGATTGCTTTTTCATGCCGACTTCTTCAGCTATTAGAGATAGGGATGCTCCTTCATAACCATGGATCGTAAAATATTTTAAAGCTGCTACCTTAATTTCATCGCTTTTCAATAATATCACCTCTAATTTAACGAACGTTCGTCAGTTATATTAGCAAATTAAATAAATATAAGCAAGCGGTTTAGTTTATAGGAGGGTATTAAGCAACACTGTGGTGTGGAAAAAACCTCCATAATCAAGCGCTTTTTTTGAATGAGAAGGAGCACAAAAGTAATCAAACTGTTTTTTTTATAATTGAATACTTTTTACTTATAACAGAGGGTGCTGCGGCCGCTCTTGGGGCAGTTTAGTTGTATGCTGATATAATATGAATTACAACGAAGCGTTACTGAAAAGTTAATAGCAATTGGTGATTAAATGATTTAGGATTAAACCCAACACAATTTGAGTATCTTGTTGATTGAACGAGTGCAATAGTTCATTAAAGTGCTGTGAAGGTCACCTCTTTTTATGGAACTAAAGTGGAAGTTTAAAAAGAAGTGATAAAATAAGGGGAATTAGTTGTGAGGTATAAGAAATGAATACCATTTTAGAAGGGTTCTTGGAGTTAAAAGAAATATTAAACTCGTTCAACGGACTCGAAAAAGATTATAATTGGCTACTTACAGATTTAGATTGGTCATACCAAGAAAATTGCCTTGATTACTTTGAAGATTATCGGATTTTTGACGACCTTCATAATAACTTCTGGATTACAGGTGAAAATCTAAAGAAACTTGCTAATAATAAAGATTTTTATTTTATTTGGGGTGTATTTTCGGCATTTGATAAAAAGGAGAAAATTGATTTAGATGACATTAAAGTAGAACCATATGCAGACAGCAATCCAAACCTTTGGGGGGGAAACTCCAAATATCCAACATCCTAAGGCAAAAGTTGAATTGGTTTTGTGGGACTCTTCAGCAATTCTCCTTCTTAGTAAAGATAATGATTTATCAAGAAAATTCAGAACTACTTTTGAAGGTTGGAAAGATTTAAATTACTATAATCAGTCGTAAAACCTTATCCACTATACAGAACAATTAAGCCGTTTCCATTTCTGGAAAAATGGTTTTTCGTGGTAATATAAGCAGGAATAGAATAATAGGGAGGGTAACTATGGAAGGGTTGGAAATTTACGATTTTTTAAGATTAGTTTTTATTACTTTAATAATTAGTTTATTTATAATTTCCATTATTTTATTGGCTAAGAAACGAAGTAACCTTGTTAATGGATTCACTGTTAGTATCATTTCAATAATGTCAATAATTGTTTCAAGTATTAATCTTATTATTATGGGATACATAGCTGATGAATTAAATTTAGAAGGAGACGTTATTTCCTTATATATGTTTCTTATAATTTTAGGGTTAAGTATATTTAATTTGTTTATTTACTTTAAAAAAACAGTATTATTAGTGCCTAATAAATAAATTTTGTTCTTAAAGTAACAGGTATGCTTTTATGATTTTGTTCCACTCGAACTTATGTGTATGAATATAGGATTAGTAGACTGACGGGATGGAATATTGGTACTGTAAAGTAGCTATTGTTGTTGAATTTAATTCATTTTGGGTCAATCCTACTCTTTCTCCTGACAAAAAAGTGGTTAAATGGTCGAAACGCTAACTTTTTGACAGTTATCCTATAGGTTCCATATTTTGTGCTTTTTGTTTATATAATCGCACATCTATCCCCTGCTACATATGGAAGGCATGATTATAGGCCTTCTGGCAATAGAAGAGTGATTGTTTTTCCTAATTTATATTCTAATTACCAATTTCATAGGTTTCATAAGTGATGACAAAACAATAAAAACAGTCTAATTTAAAAAGTTTGTAAAGGATTGCATTTAAAGTAATGGGTACGTTAGCGCCCATAAGAAGGCCGCCAATTGGCGGCCTTTTGAATGTCAAGACAGAATATATGGTCGGATAGATAAATTATGTATATACTATAATTTTTTGTTAGGTCGAACAATCATTTTTTCAGATTTGATTGTTTATTTTCATTTCATTGTTACTAAATGAAATTTTTAATGATTTCAATGATCATAAGAATAGTTTTCACTCTAATCATAGCAAGTATTTGGATTGCGGGACCCTGAAATACTTCTTTTAGAAATCGCCCGATATCACCGCCCTAGATGCCATATTTAGTTCATTGAACGATAAATTATTTAACAAAGTATTTGGCGGCCTTTTGAAATGTATAATTCCTGCAATAATCATGCATTCAAATTAGAGGGGAAATCAATACGGATTTGCTCAATAAGAAAAAGTGGAAAGTAATCCAATTAATAGTATTTTTGTGTTAAAGTAGTACAGGGAATATTTATTATTGCAGAATTTTATAATTTCATTAAGAAGGAAGAAAATCTGCATGAGTGTATGACTCTATTTTTAAAAGATATTTTTGGTTATGAGGAAGGGATTAAAATGGGGAAAAAATTATTAGGTAGTATGTTGCTTTTATTGCTGGGGATGGTTAGTTTTACCTTTTTACCTGGCTTAAAAGTTGAAGCGGCAGAGCAAGTGCACATTGTATCCTCTCAGGAAACGGTAGAATCGATTGCAGCGAATTATGATATATCGGCAGAGCAATTAATGAAGACGAATGGTTTACCGGATGGTACGTTATATGTGGGCCAGAAGTTAATCATTCAGACGGTTTATACTCCTTCCATCTATCAATGGACAGAGAGAGGGAAACAAATTGGGAATTATGCAAAAACTTTTATAGGATTTAAAAAAGCGGCTGAAGAAGAGACACCGATAAATGGGTTCGATTCTAGCGGATTGATTTATTGGGTACTCTCCCGACAACAGGTGCCCATCGACCGTTTGTCAGTTGAAGGCTATTATAAGCAAGGTATGGTTACAGATACTCCTAAGGCTGGAGATGTTATATTTTTTCTGGAAAAGGAAAGCTCAAAAATCGTGACGGCTGGGATCTATCTGGGGGGGGATCAGTTTGTTAATTCTGGATATGGAGCAGAGACAGTTCAGGTGAGATCTATCACAGAAGAATATTTTGCACAATTCCAAGCCGAGTTTAAAACGTTTACACCTAAGGGAGAGCATGTCGTTAAAAATAATGAAACCCTTAAAAGCATTTCGGAAAATTACGGTGTATCTGTGGAAACAATCAAAAAGCGTAACGGTTTACCAACTGATAGTTTGATGCAGGGGCAGTATCTTCAAATATACAGCAGTCCCTTGTATCCATTTTATGCAAATCAAGAGGCTTCCTATGATAAAGCTCTTGATGTCATAAAGTATGCATATACTCTACGTGGATTTCCTTATGTTTTTGGAGAATATGACCCTATTATTGGAATGGATTGCAGCGGATTTATCTATTGGGTCATGAAGGAGCAGGGAATTTCCATTAAACGAAGTTCGGCAGCGGACTACTATTCCTTGCTGCGGAAACTCAAACATCCAAAGGCAGGGGACTTAGTATTTTTTAAAGAGTCAGATTTAAGTAAAGAGATAACCCACGTAGGTATTTATCTAGGGGATGGTCTCTTTATACATACAACAAAAAATACTGGCGTTCATATTTCTGATCTTACTTCAAGTTATTTTGAACAGAAGTTCGAAAGTTTTGGGCAAGTACAAAACAATATGGACTAAGATAAAACGAGAGAATTAAGACTGCTTGGATTTTCTATTAATAGTTTCCCTTTAAGATACAATGGTATCTTAAGGGGATTTTTAATGGCTTAAAAAGGGCTAAAGGTTGAGGAATATACAAATGAAAAAAATGAGCTGTCAAGATGTATCGGTAATGAATACATTGAGGATGTAAAATGTCTACTGCTTTTTAGTTCCGTAGGAAACAGGTTGACGGAGCAACCTCCCTTATTGAAGTAGTTTTTCATTTCGTTCTTATTTGTCACAAATAATACCTGTTTTCGGATACCCCATATCTATTATGGAAATTTGGTTTCCCTACTTCTTCAAAGTGTCTATGCCAC
This sequence comes from Peribacillus sp. YIM B13481, assembly GCF_042787985.1. Classification (NCBI taxonomy): domain Bacteria; kingdom Bacillati; phylum Bacillota; class Bacilli; order Caryophanales; family Bacillaceae; genus Peribacillus; species Peribacillus sp. YIM B13481. Next base: position 114,798 of record NZ_JBHZPE010000004.1, on the reverse strand, counting down.
TTAAATCAGGATTCATGGAATCCATCCTACAATTTCTAAAATCGTCAAGATAATCTCAAAGACAATGAGAATTACAATGATCCATTCAACGAATAGCCCCCTTATCGAATGGCTGATGTTAGAAAACCCATCCATAATGTTATATAAAATTTCTGTTTTACTTTTCAAGATTTTATACCGATCATTCAATTCAAAAAAATTCAGCATCCTGTCATAAAATTCGCCGGCAATGCTGCTTGTCCATGTAATATCAGGTTTATCCAGAATCATGATATACGCAAGGGTATTATACTCGTGACGTACGATTTTTGCCGTCGTCCTCGCTAGTTCCTTGTTGCCGATTCTTAGCTTGCCTTTTTCCAGTCGGTCTATCATGGTTTCGAGCTTGTCATGGATTTTTCCGAGCTGTTCCTCAGTTTTTTCGAGTGCCACCGATTTTGCGAGAACAGTGGAAATTAATTCAGGGTAGAAAAATTCATATTTAGGCACCGCTACATATTCGTCGGTCAGCTTGATGTTTTCAGTTTCTCTAATGTGAAGGCTGTAATCGTCCGTATATCGATCTACATGGACGAGATCAATATCAGGCTCGAACGATTGGATATAGGTTGAAAACTCTTTTATCTCATCAGCGTGTGAGTAATTAATGAAGACAATGCTGCCAAAGGAAAAAACCAGCACCTGTTGCGATTCATTCATCTTTTTATTAAGGATGGAATTTAGAATATCACCTTTGAGGATTAAAGGCTCTTCCCAGGTGAATTTTTTAGGAATGCCGCAATGAATGGCGATTTTGTTCAAATCAATTTCATTAGTGATTGCAAATGCTTTAAAGGTAATGGGTTTCATTTATATCACTCTCTTCGGCAAATTGGTCTTCATCTGAATTTATTCCATTCCTTACAAAAACATGCTTGAAGAATTCTTGAAGGTTGTTTTTCTTACAGCTAAACCAGCTAATAGTTTTTCGATGAAAAACTTAAAAAATTTCATGTTATGCTAAATTAGTGCATGCCTTCCACTGAACTATGTTTGGAAAGTTTCGTTCTATTATTTTTTATCCAAGAATGCTTGAACCTGACTTTCACCTTTTACCAAATCCAGACCAATGACTGGATTCTTCGCTATCTCCCCCTTTAAATTCAATTAACCGGTAACCCTATTTCATCCTTATGGTTAAATGAATTTTGAAGGAATGCTGTTAGTTTGTCGAGTTACTTCTCCCGCGTCTTCTTTACTTGTTCCCTTAACGATGATGAAAACGTAATACTTAGTAAGACTTTCATTTAAAGAATTCTCATTTAACTTAATACATCATCTTGAAATTGATTGATTTACAATATGGGCCAATTACAATAAATTGCCCGTTTTCAGGTTAAGCTAAATGGAACATAATGATTTTTTTTTATTCTTTTCCGTTTCCTCAACAATGCTGAATTCGTAATCATCTATTGTAAGTGGATTTGCTTACTTTTTTTAATTAAAAAACGCTTACAAAAGTTACATAAGCTATAAAGTTTTTTGAAAATCACTTAAATTAAGTATAGCAAATAATAGGAGTCAAATAACAGGAGGTTAAAAAATGAAATCAGCAAAGAAAATGAAACCGCTTCCTTATATTGAAGAAAAAGGAGATAACCAAAGCTTTTTATCCAAACTTAAAGAGGTGAAAGTAGGCGTTATTCCGCTACCTCTTTATATAGCCTTGGCGCTTATTATTTATGGTGCATCAGTATATAATCAACTCCCGCCTGATATGATTGGTGGTTTTGCCGTTATCATGGTTATGGGAATTTTACTTGGGGATATAGGGTTGAAAATTCCTATAGTGAAAGATATTGGTGGTCCGGCGATTTTAGCGCTCTTAATCCCGTCTATTATGGTATTTTATAATTTGGTTAATCCGGCTGCAATGGAAGCGGTAACAACCTTGATGAAAACATCTAACTTCCTTTACCTTTATATTTCTTGTTTAGTTGCAGGCAGTATTCTTGGTATGAACCGTCAAGTATTATTACAAGGATTTACGCGTATGTTTGTTCCACTCGTGGTAGGAACGCTTGTTTCTGTTGCAGCGGGAGTTTTAGTAGGTTCATTGTTAGGATACGATATAAAACATACATTCTTCTTTATTGTCGTACCAATTATTGGCGGAGGAATTGGAGAAGGAATCTTACCGCTTTCCCTGGCATATTCTCAAATTTTAGGTGCATCTGCTGAAACATTTGTATCCCAAATGATTCCGGCAGCTGTCATTGGAAATATCATAGCGATTATTTGTGCCGGTTTACTGAAACGTTTAGGGGAGAAAAAACCGGAACTTACTGGTAATGGTGTATTAGTGAAAACGAAAGGTGGCGACGGGATCACCCAAGAAACTAATATTAATAAACCTGTTGATTTTTCACTAATGGGTGCCGGATTATTGATTGCCTGCGGTTTCTTCATCTTCGGAAGCCTAGCGCATAAATTTCTTGGCATTCCAGGTCCTGTACTCATGATTGTAGCTGCAACACTTGTCAAATGTTTGAAAGTGATGCCTGCAAAAATGGAACAAGGCGCCTATCATTTATACAAATTTATTTCCACAAGTTTAACATGGCCTCTAATGGTTGGGTTAGGTATGCTCTATATCCCATTAGAAGATGTAGTCAAAATTATAACTCCAGCTTATGTTTTAGTTTGTTCTGTAGTTGTTATAACGATGGTAGGGACTGGGTATGTTGTTGGGAAATTTATGAATATGTATCCAGTTGATTCAGCGATTGTAACAGGCTGTCACAGCGGTTTAGGAGGAACAGGCGATGTAGCCATTTTATCAGCTTCCAACCGTATGTCATTAATGCCGTTTGCACAAGTTTCAACAAGACTTGGCGGTGCTGCCACTGTTATATTAGCAACACTCTTAATGAAATTATTAAGTTAAAAACTATAATAAAATAGTGTGAACGGATGATAGACTAAGTTTTTTAAGTCAAATGCGCCGATACTATATTGTTAAAATAACTCATTTTTGCCATAGCCAATCCGGTTCCGGAATAATGCCTTTAGAGGCAACAAAAGCGGGAGCACTTGTAGCAGGAACCGGACACTCGGGTTTCCCAAATCAGATCAATAATGTCCGCGCATTCCCTTGCATTTTGGTGGTACCTTTGACGTTCATGGGAAAACAATCAATGAGGATATGAAGCTTGTAGTTTATGCAATTGCTAGATTGAATTTCAGGACCTTTACGAGGAATATGTGATTCCAGATCTTTTTAATCGCCGAGTAGCAGCATATGTTACAGCAGCTGTTGCAAACGTCCAATGGAAACCGGTGTTTCACAAAAACAGTCAATTGGACATTGAATGCCATTAAACAGGAGTGGACTTAGTATATCCAAGCCAAATTTGTTTAAATGGAAGTTGTTCAAAAATCGATGTAAGCGTTCCCTAATTTCTGATATAAAAAGTAAAAAGACTTAATCCAAACCCTAAAGCGGATGCCCTTCTCGTCGTCTTTTATACCTAGTCAATCATTTTAGTATATTTTTTCATATAAACCACTAGTAAGAAAGGAGAGAAGTAAATGTTCTTAAAAGAATTATCAAAAAATTGCTTAATGACCATTACCTATTATCAGAATGAATCGTTACAAATATGTAAGGGCCGTATTTGTAACCTTGATTTACATCAACAAACCCTGTCTTTAAAAGTTGAACAGCAAAAGGTTCTGACCATTCGTTTATCCGGTATTAAGGAAATTCATGAATCGCTTTAATTGTGGTTCGAATTTTAAAGCTTGGAAATGAAATTGTTTGATTCTTTTAGAATCATTAACTAAGCAACCAACTCAATAATCCCCAAATGGTAAAAAGGGGATTGAAAAAGTCGATTTAAGTAAAAGGAGGCAAATCATCTGCCGTATGTAGATGATTCGCCTCTTTTTATTTTTAGTTATAGGCTCTTTTCGTAAAGATTGTTGTTTTTAAAACGAAACTATTTAAGGTTGATTGGAGCGGAAGTGCGAGACTCCTGCGGGAGCAGCGGGACAGGTGAGACCCCACAGGCGTTTACGCCGAGGAGGCTCACCGCCCGCCCCGCGGATAGCGAGCATCTGGAGGGGAAATCAACCACAACTCACTACCTGGTAAATAGCAACAAAGTATGTGAAAACAGCCTAGTTATAAGACTTATAAATCTTTAGGTTTTACCACTTTTGTATTATTTTGCTGGTGGGTATACTAATATGATTGAAGCTATAGGCCAATTAGGTATGGCTAACAAAAAAATATTCAGGATTATGAAAATGCTGGTAAATGACAGCTTGCAAGGGATACAGTGTCATGGGTTCCAAGAGAGTGGGGAGAGAAATTATGAAAGGAAGAAAGTGGACCCTACAAGCGACAATAACGATATTGGTTTGTAGTGTAGTAGCTCTTTCATTGCTCGTGACTGATTTATTAATCAGTAGAACAATAGCGGCGAGCATAGAAAAGGATCAGGAAGAAAAAGCAACCAATGTGGCGCGTATGGTAGCACATTCACAACTTGTAACGGAAACTTTGGGTAAGCAAGAAAAGGAAAGTTCTATTCAAGAGTTTGCAGAGGAAACCCGCCGTCTTACTAATGTACAATTTGTTGTGGTGATGGATATGAATAAAATCCGTAAGTCGCATCCCGATCCTGCCAAGATAGGAAAGCAATTCGTCGGCGGGGATGAGACGATTGCCTTACATGGAAAAGAACATATTTCTGTATCAAAGGGCACTTTAGGGACATCCCTTCGTTCCTTTACACCAATTTTCGACCGTAAGGGTAAGCAGCTAGGTGTTGTAGCGGTAGGTATTTCCTTAAATGACGTTCAAAAAGCAGTAAGTCAAGGTCGAAAAAATACCTATACGGGAACCTTATTTGGAATAGCAGCGGGTATTTTAGGTGCTATACTATTGGCAAGGTATGTCAGGAGAATTCTTTTTGGTCTGGAGCCCTTTGCTATAGCTAAGTTATTTCAAGAGCGAGATGCTATCTTGCAATCAGTAAGGGAGGGAATTATAGCCGTTGACCAGGAGTCCCGGATTACACTGGTAAACAAAACGGCTTTACGTTTATTCAATAAGGCAGGGTTAACTCAAGACCCGTTGGGAATGAAACTGGAAGAATACTTGTCGAACTCAAGACTGTGCTGGATATTGGAGACCGGGAAAACCGAGTTAGACGAAGAGATGGTTTTAAACGGTATCACTTTGGTGGTAAACCGTGTGCCGATCTTTTTAAATGACAAGATAGTGGGAGCAGTTTCGACATTCCGTGATAAAACAGAAATTCAACAACTGGCTGAACAATTGACTGGGGTACGTTCGTATGCAGAGGCGCTCCGTGCTCAATCTCATGAGTTTATGAATAAGCTGCATGTAATTTTAGGAATGTCACATATGGGTTATCATGATCAACTGTTAAATTATATAAAGGAATTGGTAAATCATCGAAACAATGAAATTGATGCTATAACCAGAAATATAAAAGATCCTGTCCTGGCAGGATTTCTGATAGGAAAATTAAGTCATGCTCGTGAAGCCGATGCGGAGTTAAATATAACGAGTGAACGTCAAGTGCCTGAGCCGCTTAATTCTTATATGTCCCACGAGCTAATTACAATATTGGGGAATTTAATCGACAATGCTCTAGAATCACTAACAAGCTGTCCGCGTAAGCAAATAGAAGTGCATTTTGATTACGGAGATGATATTTTAACAATCGAAGTAAAGGACACCGGAGTCGGGATGGAAAAGGGAACGCAAGATTATATGTTCGATAGAGGATTTTCTACTAAGGGAAAAGAAAGGGGATTAGGACTTTTTTTAGTCAGTCAAAGCCTGGAAAGGCTTGGTGGAGATTTAGAAATCTCCTCTAAGCCATCTCAAGGAACGAGATTTGTTGTTTATATACCATATGATTGCAAGGGTGATACAGAATGATACGTGTGCTCATCGTAGAGGACGATCCGATGGTAGCGGAGTTTAACAAACGCTATCTGGAGCAAGTAGAAGGATTTCAGCTAGTGTCTGTTGTTTCTTCTGTAAATGAAGCTTTAAACCTATTGGAGAAACAGACAATCGATTTAATTTTACTAGATATTTTTATACCTGGGATGAATGGATTGGATTTGTTGTTGCTTATAAGGGAAACAGGGATGAAAGCAGATGTAATTTTTATTACAGCTGCTTCGGATATGAATAGGATTCAAACAGCACTGCGGTACGGAGCAGTTGATTACTTAATTAAGCCCTTTGAATTTGACCGATTTAATGAAGCTTTATCAGCCTATCGAGAGAAATTCATGTTTATGAAAAATCAGCATGTATTAAGTCAAAAGGAGTTAGATCGGCAAATCCTTCACAAGAATCCTAGAGTAATGGCAGAAGAACTGCCGAAAGGATTGACACAAGGTACGTTACAAATAATATGGGAAACAGCACAAAGCATGGGTGGGTCTCCGTTTTCAACTGAAGAGATCGCAGGCCGTGTCGGCATCTCAAGGGTATCGGTAAGAAAGTATTTAAAATTTTTGAGTGACATGGATGCTCTTTATGTTCAAGTTCATTATGGAACCATAGGGAGACCGATTTACCAATATAAGTATAATGAAGCAAAAGAAAATATAATTAAAAAATTCCTTTAAGCGGTCAATATTGTCCGCTTACTTTTTTTAGTTAACATTCGGATATTTTGATATAGTAGGGTACCAAATGGACTCATTTAATATACGGGAATCAGGGGTTAAGAATCGGTGGACCGTGAATGACAGAATAACCGAATCCAAAAGGTGCTTGAAGGTGCAAATATCAAATTAGGCTCTGTCGTAGCATTGCAAGGTCAGTATCATCGAGGACAGATTAACTCACGACTTCGAGCAGATGGTTTTGAAACTGTTAATATTGACTTTATTCTTTTGTGAGATAGATGTATTCGGGGTAGCCTTGTTAAATATTAGTTTATGATATATGCGTCTATGTTCCCCTAACAGGTACGTTCGTATTATAAGATCGGCCATAACAAGCGAAGCTATGACACTACATGGAGTACTTGGGCTGCTGGTTAATTAGTAGCGGAGAAAAAATAATGAATTCAGGTAGTTGGTCTGGATGTGGATTTAGAACCTCATAAGATTAGAGGAAATCAGTTTTTAGACCTTCGGAATTTGACAAGACAACAGGAAATCGTAATAAATATGTATGTGGAAGCTAAACTTCCGTTTCATCCCACTTTAGATCAAGTGTTTCCTGAATATCGGAAAGTTTTTGCGATCTATATTCAAGGGCTTCTTTATTGATATAAAAGTACTTCTTTATCCATACTATTCCTCCTTCAAAATTGATACATACTTTATAAATAATCATGCTTATAGCAAATCAACTTTTATATTCAATACATGGAAACAACTATAGACATGGTGTCTGCTCAGTTCTAGGTGATTAAATCACATAGCTAATCCCATACTACCAATGAATATTTAGAACAGATTCACTACAAGCATGATCACTAATAAATTGTTCGGAATTCTTTATTTTTCATTCAGTGATTGACATTATGATTTCTTAAGTCTCTTTGATCATAACTTTTTGTATTTTAGCACCAGAATCTTCCTCAGAGACTTGCCCCACACGTTTTATAAAAAACGAAAGAATTAATCCAATTAGTCCAATTCCGATAATTACAACATAAGCATCATTAATGCCCTGAATGGTGGCTTCTGTTATCATATGTTTTTGACTTGCCATATTTCCGCCAGTGGACATCATTTCCTTAAAATGTGTTTCGGTGCGGTTCGTCATTACTGTTACAAGAAGGGAAGTACCAACTGCGCCTGCTACTTGCCTAATGGTATTGGAAATTGCTGTGCCATGAGCAGTCAAGCTTGAAGGCAATTGATTTAAACCTGCTGTTTGAATAGGCATAAGCATCAGCGCCATTCCAATTCGACGGCCCGTAGACATGAGAACTAAATAGGTATAGCTAGTTGAATCTGTCAAATCAATAAAGCCGATAGTTGTAATAATCGTAATTATTAACCCAATTATGGACAGCCATTTTGCACCATATCGATCAAACAGCCTACCTGTAATTGGCATTAAGAAGCCCATCACAAGCGCACCGGGGAGAAGTAACAATCCGGATTCTAAAGCTGTATAGCCGCGTGCACTTTGCAAGTACAGTGGAAGCAACATCATATCTGCATACATAACCATGGTAACCGCAATGTTGATAATGGTTGTAAGGGAGAACATATTGTACTTGAAGGCCCGCAGATCCAACAGGGGATTCTGAGAAGTTAACTGCCTCCGGGTAAAAAGTCCAAGTGCTGAGACTCCTACGGCAATAGATACAAGCACTTCACTGCTGGACCAGCCTTCACTGCCGGCTCGGCTGAAGCCATATAACAGAGTGCCAAACCCTATAGTAGAAAGGATTACACTTATAATGTCCATCTTGGTGATAACTTGTTCCGAGACGTTCTTCAGGTAAATGAAGCCGAAGATAATCACCAAAAGGGTAAACGGAATCATGCCGTAGAACATTAATTCCCATTCATAGTTTTCCAGGATATATCCTGCTAGAGTAGGACCGATGGCAGGCGCAAAAATGATTGCAAAGCCTACCATTCCCATGGCTGCACCTCTTTTATTGGGAGGATAGATTGTGAAAATGACATTCGTAAGTAGTGGCATAATAATGCCAGCTCCCGCTGCCTGAATCATGCGCCCAGTCAAAAGAACCGGAAAGGTTGTTGCTACAGCAGATACTATCGTACCTGCAAGAAAGATTAGCATCGAAGCTAGAAAAAGCTGGCGGGTGGTGAACCTTCGCATGAAATACGCTGTGATTGGAATTAGAATACCATTCACTAGCAAATAGCCAGTTGTCAGCCATTGTGCAGTTGCCGCCGAAATATTAAAATCAACCATTAGTTCTGGGGTTGCAACGCTCATGATTGTCTGATTTAGCGTGGCTAGAAAAGCCCCCAAAATCATAATGAACAAGATAGGTCCTTTTTTAATCGACCTACTAGTTGTATTGATACCTTTACTCAACCTACAAACTTCCTTTCTATTTCTCACTAGATTTATTTTACAATGTGTAAGATAATTAACACTGCATAAAACAGATTATAGTTAGGAATTCCCGTTCTTACAATTTACAATAAAATGCAAAATGTAAATTAGTTTACACTAAACCTAATTGTGTTGTTTATTTGGGGAATATAGTACATTACCTAAAGAAATTGTATATTTTAATACCAAGAGAAAGGAAAAGTAAAATGATGGATAATTACAAGGGTCATACAGATCCCCGAATTCTTCGTACGCGGCTTTTAATAAAAGAGGCTTTTATTGATTTGCTGCAGGAAATGGATATTGAGAGAATGTCTGTTAGCCGCATAGCGGAGCGCGCTACAATTAGCCGTGTTACGTTTTACCTCCATTATCGGGATATACCCGATATGTTAGAAAAAATGGCTGATGATATGATTGAAGATATTCAGCCCGCTGTGAACAGTCAGCCTGTGAACGAGGGTGCTGCCGACGATACGGATTTTGTAATGCTGGTGCGGATGCTTGATCATATTGCTAAACATGCTAAATTTTATAAAGTGATATTAGGTTCGAAGAGGGTACCTATCTTTACTGAACGCTTGTTAAATATGCTAACTGAAATAATAACTGCAAGGTTAGAGGTTTTGGGAAATGATTCTTTCTTTTATAAAGCAGGAATTCAAAAGGATATAGCTATTTGGCACGGATCTTCAGCATTGATAGGCACTATAGTTTCTTGGCTGCGAAACGACATGCCGTATACACCGCATTTTCTCGCAAAACAGCACTTCTTGCTCTACCATTTTCAAGATAAAAATTCTTAATTCGTTATAATTAGAATTCCTGGTATTTGTGGGCGATAAGAAAAGTCGTTCTTTTTAACGAAACAAGGTATGTAAAACAAATAATTTTTGGAAGATCTTCTTTACTGAATTTTTTCCAATATCGTGAGTTGGGTTATGATTTCCTGGATGCCTTCTTATTTGGTAAGTAAAGGGTTAGACTTGTTGTCAGTAAGTGCCTTGATGTCCATTCCATATCTCGCTTCCTTTCTTATGTTTAATGTGAACGGCTGGATTTTAGATAAATATATGACAGGAAGAGAAAATACCTGGAGCAGGATCCATATCATCTGACTCGAACTGCAACAATGTGGCAGGGAATGCATTGGCTACATGTTGAACAAGAGGAATAACAAGCTCTTAAGACTTTGAGCAGGCTTCCCCCTATGGGGAGTCTGCTTCATTTTATATATATGCATGGCTTCTACTCAGAAGCCATGGCCTTTACTTCTTGAAAAAATATAAATCCTAACATCGTCGAACATACTTGATAAAACGAATTATGTTATTCAATTTGGTCTTCTTTAATAGTTAGGACGGTTGTATAAAAAGTCAGAAAAATATAAAATATATTTAAGATTATTAGAGTATGTTCCTGTTACTATCGAATCATTACATTTTTTAGCATGAAATTACATTTAAAGAAAAGAGTGAGTTTAGTAATGAAAGACATTAAAAATATCTATTGTGTAGGTCGAAACTACGCTTTACATGCAAAAGAATTAAATAATGAAATCCCAACTTCCCCTTTTTTATTTTCAAAACCAACTCATTCACTTGCAGAAGCAAATGGCCAGTTAATTACGTTGCCAAGTAATCAGGGTTCCATTCACTATGAAACAGAACTTGTCATACATATCGCAAAGCAGTTCCAAACAGGAATGAAAGTAGATGAAATAGTTGATGCTATGGCCATTGGGTTGGATTTAACACTTAGAGATGTTCAAGCACAGTTAAAGCAAAAACAGCATCCTTGGCTTTTGGCTAAAGGATTTAAAAATTCAGCGGTTGTTAGTGATTTTATTCCATTTCAGGGTGTCGAAGCATGTGAACAATTAGATTTTTCTCTTTTAAAAAATGGAGAGCGTGTACAAGTCGGAAATATTAAAGACTTACTTTTTGATTTGCAAACGATAATCGAGTTTACAGCAGAGCATTTTGGGCTTGGAAAAGGAGATATTATTTTTACCGGAACTCCAAGTGGCGTCGGTCCTCTTTCAGATCAAGACAAGCTTTCACTAAACTGGGGTGGAAATGAAATTGGATCCTGTTCAGTCACACTATAACCATAAAGAAGAGCAGTCATTTTTGACTGTTTTTTTATTAAGTCCCCAGATGTCATTGCAACTAAATGGCAGGATAGAGTAGCTAATAAAGAGGTAATATCAGTACTCGGAAAATTAAATAAGGGAGCAAATGATGTAGAAAACCATTGGCTTTGTTGATAATAAGTCTAATATAGTAGTGAGGAATATAATTCACGTGATGGTATTCTAGTTCTAACGTCATTGGTCTGTTGTAATTATGTTTCCTGTATACAAAAATATCTGAAACAGTTTCTTCTGAATAGTCCATAAATCCTCTTTTTTTCATAAAGGCTCCCAGGCCTTTTATATTCCACGAACTCAATTTCCTTTGTTTGGATTGATAATAAAAACCATAATTAATGCATATCATTCTCAATGGTACTATTTTTGTGACTATGTTATAAGAAAATGACTACTTTTAAAAAAATGTCTAACACTATAATATTAGGTAAAGTTTAATAATCTAATGAAAATTATTGAATACTTGGAGGATATTTAAAATGAAGCACCTAGTTGTTTATGCACATCCAAACCCTGAAAGCTTAAATCACTCTATTTTGGAAACAGCAGTTCATGCATTAAAGAAAAATGGTCACGAAGTTGTTGTCCGTGATTTATATGCACTTGATTTTCAACCTGTACTGACACCAGAAGATACAGCAGCTATGAAAGCAGGAAATACTCCAAATGATATTAAAACGGAACAAGAATTTATTACGGATGCAGATGTTATAACATTTATTTACCCTATATGGTGGACTGGTCTTCCAGCAATTCTTAAAGGGTATGTAGACCGAGTATTTGCATTTGGGTTTGCTTATTCTGCTGGAGAAGAAGGTGTAATTAAGTTATTAAAAGGTAAAAAGGGTTTTATTATCAATACACATGGAGCGCCTAACGAGGTTTACGATAAGGTGGGTATGACAGCAGGCTTGAAAGTTACCTCCGACATTGGGATATTCGATTTCACTGGAATAGAACCTGTGGAACATTTACTATTCGGAAGTATTGGTTACCTTGATGAAGACTCATATAAAGGTATGTTAAAGAAAGTTGAAGATACAATTAATTCCCATTTCTCATGATCATATACAAATGTTGAAAAAAAGCCTGCTCACTACTGGGGAGTCTTGAAAGGTTTTGAACCACAGGTGCTTTATTAAAAGAAATTGCAGAGGCAGCTTTCTTTCTTTACAACAAAAGGGAAGCCCCCTCTTCAGAATGAGAAGAAGGGGCTTCCCTTTTGTGAAAAATTGCTTCATTAACCTTATGATCTCTTGTCTTAAGTAAAGGTTAATCTTATTTCCTTCAAATTAGGTTGGAGGAAAGCGCATAGTTCTGAATGAATAGAGCCGATGATTCTTTCGTAGGAATCATCGGCTTTTTACAATTAACCTGAAACTAATAGAAAGGAGAATTTTAAAAGAATTATCCCTCTCTCCTTCATTGACATCGCTTAGAAGCGGAGGACCTATCTTTTAGCCTCATTTAACTAATAAGGGCCTCCTACCTGAGTTTTTAATTCGCATACAGGCGATATTGGTCACTTAATGTATCTCCATTACCGTAAATATAGGCTTTTGAGCCTGATGTATAAGAAGAATCGTCGTACTTCCATTTGATTCTGAGACCCATGTACCCGCCTGCTCCATAGGTGTTCTCGCCATTCTTTTTAATATATTGCGAGAAACTGGTCCACGTCTTGGGGCCAACCACACCATCCACTATCAGATGGTTTTCTTTTTGATATTTCTTTACACCCGCTTCGGTTTTCGGCCCAAAAATCCCATCAACGTCAACCACTGCTGAATCAGTATAAAAACCCATGACATTGAGGATATACTGCATATTTTTGACTTCCACCCCATGAGTGTCCTTCCGCAAAATCGAGTTTTTATCCCAGCTTTGCGGGTGGTGAAATCCTCCGGCAGATGCTGAAGCAGTGGAAAAAGATATCCCCAGGACTATTGCTAATACTATCAAACAGGTAAGTAATTTCTTCAAAGCGCCATCTCCCTCTTTTTTATTTTCAATACACCTTACTAGTTCCCCTCAGATTTTATATTCCCCTTCCGACAAATGTCCTGTTTATTTTGAAACTGCTAAACAAACATAGTCACCAGTAGGACCACAAAATTGGATAAGTTGTACGAACAATAGAGAAAATCCTTAAAGCTTTAAAAGAAGATGCTAGCTCTTAATCATTGTGTTCAAAGGAGAAACAGATCATCTGATACCTTTTTACGCTGTTGGAGTATTTATCCCTTTTCCCTTATCCCAAACAGGAATGATGCTTAAATGGGTTAGAGAAAAACCTAAAGGTTGGATTCCAAAACTAATTATTAATTCAATTGGCGGGTTAATTAACTTTATCATCACAATGATGTTCTTTTTTTACTAAATTCCACAGGTTTTGTAGGTATTGGTATTTCTACCTATCATTATTTTAACCTTTCATCGAATTAGAAAGCACTATGAAGCTGTTGGCGATCTGTTGCGACTTACAACATGCGAGCCTTCTAACCTAAAATATATATATAAATTTTATAAAAATGATAATTCATGTAACTTAAACAGTATTATTTGATGGTTTCTAATTACCTCTCTAAATCTTTATCCAGTATAAAAACTTCAATTCTTTCACCTGTTTTAGTGCTAATATCACTATGGGAAGAAAGAACTTTACATCCAGTATGATCTTCAACTATTTTTTCGTAATCCTTAGTGTACATTTCACGAAGAAGCGAGCGCATTTTTTTTACAAGTTTTTTGCCGGAATTGTGACTGACAAGATGCTTTTCTTCCACAGTCAGGACCCCTTTAAAACGAGTAATCAACATGTCATTAATTATATATGTTTTTGCTTCCTGTGGTCCTCTGCCTATCAGATCACGCTGGAACTTAATAAATGCTGCACTTATTTCTGCTTCAAGTTTCTTTTTTGGATTTAACATAATGCCTCCATTTTATCTCGGGAATTTATGGGATTTATCATAATGCCCAACCTTAGTTATTGTCAATGTAAGTTTACAAACCTATAAAAAAATGTAATCACTAGAATTATTAAGTAAAGTTAGCTTTTGATGACTTATTCGGACTAAAATGACTTTATTTGGTCGATTTTGAATTAATATCGTGATTTTATGAGGTTTACAAACATTTAATGATGAGCGTAGAATAATCCACATAAATAACAATTTGATATCGGCCAAATCTCAAGAAATTGAGAACGGAGGACCCACTATTTTTGGGGTTAATTCTGCATTTGCAGAAGGGATGAGATACTCTTTCGCCATCCTACCCGTCAGCTAACTTCGTCGGCTAAAGCGAAGGAGGTCATAAGACCACCTTAATTCAGGAGGCTTTTTTTGTTATGTTTGTAGCAAGATAGCAACCTGTCATTTCCGTAGGTCTTTTTATTATGCCTATAAACGAAAAGGTGTCTTGGAAGACAGATCGCACAGAGAGCTGTAAAGCTTGCTGGGTGATAAGTAGACCAATGAGTACTTTTTCTCCAATTTTATATGTTTGCTTTGCAATTAATCCAATAACCGATGCGTGAATCGTATTTATTAACGCGGGGATATGGATAGCTACTGCATGGCTGCATACATGGGGAAAGAGTAAGCATTGGTCTATTTTTTTATGTTATCAACTGGCAGGCTTCTCTTCCCCAGAAAGAATGCAGATTGAAAATTAATAAGAGAAAGTACTAATGGGGTGGATTGTATGGGAAAAGTGCTGCTTGTTGGAAAAGGAAAATTATTTATATCTGTAAAGGAAAGTATAGGGGCCACCCACACGGATACAAGTAATGTAGAAACTGTAGACTATGATGAAGAATGGTTTAAGCCTACAAGAAACCTGAAGGAATGTGATGGAAAAATGGTTCATAAATCAGAGCAGGATAACTGTGTTTATCTATTCCCTAATTCTCTGTTTGATGGAATTAATCTTGTGAAAATATTTTCAGAGTTCAAATCTTATAGGTTTTTTGTTGTCACTCATGATCATCAATATTCTAGTCTATATAAAAAATGGGAGCTGATTTTGTCATCTTCAGTAAACCAGAATGTTACAGCTATAACTGGCTGCTAACAAGTGGAACCTAGTTTCTTTAAGAAACTCAAAGGGGGTGAGTACATTTTAGTTTGAAATTTTTATAGTTTGGAAGGAGAGACGTCAATGGATCTTATATCAGTTTCACTTACAGCTTTTTCATTCTTAACATTTTTTGGATTTATCCATTTTTGTAACAAAGTTATAGAAGAAAAAGGAGAGTAGAAACGATGTTTTTATTATTTATTGTTGGAGCACTTTCGTTGTATTTAATTCATGCTTTAATTTACCCGGAAAAATATTAATAGCTACAAAACGGAGGAAATGCAAATGGATTTTTTACAAATCGGTCTGGTATTGGCACTCGTCATTATCCTGGCAATACCACTGGCGAAATATTTAGCTAATGTTTATTCCCTTGAAACAACAAAACAAGATCGGATGTTTGGATGGTTAGAAAGGGGCATTTATAAATTATCTGGTATTAATACCGGTGATATGAACTGGAAGCAATATGTAAAGGCACTACTATTGAGTAATTTAGTCATGTTTATTATTTCGTACATGATCATTCGATTTCAAGGAATTTTACCGGGTAACCCAAGTAAGATAGACAACATGGATCCATTATTGGCATTCAATACTGCTGTAAGCTTCCTTACCAATACCAATTTACAGCACTACAGCGGGGAATCGGGACTTTCTTATTTATCGCAAATGGTCGTCATCATATTTTTGATGTTCACGACACCAGCTACCGGTCTTTCGTTATGTATGGCTTTTTTCAGAGGCCTGACCGGGCAGTTCAGTATGGGGAATTTTTATGTGGATTTAATTCGTTCCATCACCCGGGTACTACTGCCGTTATCTATCTTAATCGGTCTTGTCCTAGTATCTCAAGGGGTTCCGCAAACCCTTGATCCTACGGCCATTGCAACTACATTGGAAGGTGCGAAGCAGAATATTGCACGTGGGCCAGTAGCTGCGTTAGAGTCTATTAAACATTTAGGGACAAATGGCGGTGGATTTTTTGGTGTCAACTCGGCACATCCCTTTGAGAATCCTAATGGTTTCACCAATATATTAGAGATTTTATCAATGTTTCTGATACCTGTTGCCCTTCCATTAACGTTTGGATATATGGCAAAAAACAAGAAATTAGGTTGGATTCTTTTTTTAGCAATGGGATTAATGTTCCTTGTGTTCTTAGGTGTTACGTATTTCAGCGAACAAAATGGAAATCCAGCATTAGAGAGAATAGGGATTTCTCAAGAGAATGGAAGTATGGAAGGGAAGGAGGTGCGGTTTGGAATCGCACAGAGTGCCCTTTTTACAGCCGTTACGACAGCAGCTACTACAGGTACAGTCAATAATATGCATGATACGCTTACTCCACTTGGAGGATTAGTGCCATTGGCAGAAATGATGTTGAACTGTGTGTTTGGCGGTGATGGAGTAGGGACGGTCAATATTCTTATGTACGCAATAATGGCTGTATTCATTGCCGGGTTGATGGTTGGACGAACGCCGGAGTTTTTAGGTAAGAAAATTGAAGGTAGGGAAATGAAACTAATAGCGATTGCCATCCTTTTACATCCATTAATCATCTTAGTTCCGTCGGCCATAGCTTTAGCTACACAAATGGGCACTTCGGCTATTTCTAATCCGGGTTTTCATGGAATTTCGCAGGTTGTTTATGAGTTTACCTCTTCAGCAGCTAATAATGGCTCCGGATTTGAAGGTTTAGGGGATAACACTCCATTTTGGAATCTATCCACCGGCTTAGTCATGCTGTTTGGCCGTTACTTTTCTATGATTGCACTAATCGCTGTCGCAGGTTCATTACTTACAAAGAAACGAGTTCCCGAGACGATTGGAACGTTTAAGACAGATAATAGCACTTTCCTGGTCATTCTCTTAGCAACGGTATTAGTTATTGGCGCTTTGACGTTCTTCCCAGTAATTGCACTCGGACCAGTAGCAGAATGGCTCACAATTAGATAATGAAGAAAAGGAGTATTCTCAATGAGTACAACGCGTAAAGGGACTCTCAATAAGGAAATTGTCTGGCAAGCTATAAAAGATGCCTTTAAAAAATTAGATCCAAGAATAATGGCTCGAAATCCTGTCATGTTTGTAGTTGAAATAGGATTTGTAATCACTCTTTTACTATCCATATTCCCAAACTTTTTTGGAGGAACATCGGATAGGGGTTATAACATAGCCGTAAGCGTAATACTGCTTGTTACAATACTCTTTGCTAGCTTTGCCGAAGCATTAGCAGAGGGGCGGGGTAAAGCGCAAGCCGAAAGCCTGAAAAAGACGAAACAGGATACCAAGGCAAAGTTATGGCAAAAAGATGGTTCTATAATGGTTGTGGAAGCCACAGAACTCCGTAAAGGCGATATTGTCTTGGTGGAAACCAATGATTTAATCCCAACCGATGGTAATGTAATTGAAGGAGTAGCCGCAGTAGATGAGTCCGCAATTACTGGCGAATCAGCTCCTGTAATCAAAGAATCTGGTGGGGACTTCTGTTCTGTAACTGGAGGAACGAAAGTCATCAGTGACTTTATCAAAATTATCGTTACTTCAGACCCAGGTGAATCCTTTCTTGATCGAATGATTAACCTCGTAGAAGGAGCTAAAAGGCAAAAAACACCTAACGAAATTGCACTGAGTACCCTGCTTATTAGTTTGACCCTTATCTTTTTGCTTGTTTGCACTACACTAGTACCAATTGCTTCTTATATTAAAGTCACATTACCCATAGCAACCTTAGTTGCATTACTGGTCTGTTTGATACCAACAACCATTGGGGGCCTATTGTCTGCCATTGGGATAGCGGGTATGGATAGGGTTACTCAATTTAACGTCATTGCCATGTCGGGAAAAGCTGTCGAAGCAGCTGGTGACATTAATACCATAATCCTTGATAAAACAGGAACGATCACCCATGGGAACCGCATGGCTTCAGCTTTTTTACCGGTTAAGGGGATAAGCCAAGCTGAGTTAAATAAAGTGGCTGTTCATTCATCATTACACGATGAAACGCCTGAAGGCCGATCTGTCATCGAACTTGCTAAAAAAGCCGGTTTATCTGATAAAGAATTAGATAAAACCGGGACAGTAGGAATTGAGTTCACGGCTGAAACTCGGATGAGTGGTACAGACTTTTCTGATGGTAGAAAAATCAGAAAAGGTGCTGCTGATTCAATAAGACAATATTTACAGCAACAAGGTGAAAAAGTACCTGGGGATTTAGAGAGCATTACTAATGAAGTCGCATCTGCGGGTGGTACGCCACTAGTTGTTGCAGAAGGAAACCGTGTGCTGGGTGTCATTTACTTGAAGGATACAGTAAAACCAGGCATGAGGGAACGCTTTGATGAATTGCGGAAAATGGGAATTAAAACCGTTATGTGTACCGGTGATAACCCATTGACTGCTAATACCATTGCTAAAGAAGCCGGAGTAGATGATTTTATTGCCGAAGCCAAGCCTGAAGATAAAATTTCTGTCATTAAACAGGAACAAGCACAAGGCAAACTTGTGGCCATGACGGGAGATGGAACGAATGATGCCCCTGCATTGGCCCAGGCTGATGTTGGATTGGCGATGAATACAGGAACCGTCGCAGCGAAGGAAGCCGCGAATATGGTGGATTTGGATTCTGACCCTACAAAAATTATCGAGGTAGTGGCCATCGGGAAACAGTTACTCATGACACGGGGTGCCTTGACAACCTTCAGTATTGCGAATGATGTGGCTAAATACTTTGCGATCATTCCAGCTATGTTTATGTTGGCCATTCCGCAGATGAAGGCTCTAAATATTATGAATCTGGCTACACCACAAAGTGCTATTTTATCAGCTTTAATTTTTAACGCTGTTATTATCCCCCTTCTCATACCATTGGCAATGAAGGGTGTAAAATACGTTCCTATGAGTGCTTCAAGATTATTAACCAAGAATTTGTTCATATACGGATTAGGTGGAGTGATAGTTCCTTTCATAGGAATCAAACTTATCGATGTAATCCTAGTCATGTTTCATTTAGCTTAAAATCAAAAGTAAGGGTGAGAATCCATGTTGAAAAATATACGCGTAGTTCTGGTGCTACTTGTTATGTGTGGAATTGCCTATCCATTGCTAATGACAGGTGTTGCTCAAGTCATTATGCCTGCAAAAGCAGATGGCAGTTTAATAAAAAACGAATCAGGAAAAATCATAGGTTCTGAACTAATTGGTCAATCTTTTAAGGACCCAGGTTACTTTCATGGTCGTGTTTCTTCTATAGAATATGATGCGGCAGGCTCAGGTACACCCAATTATGCCCCATCCAATGAGGACATGATCAAGCGCACAAAAAAAGATTTGGCAACATTTTTAAAAGAGAACCCTACTGTCAAACAAGAGGAGATACCTGCTGATTTACTGACAAACTCTAGTTCGGGCCTTGATCCAAATATTTCACCCCAAGGGGCGAAAATTCAGGTATCACGCATTGCTAAAGAGCGAGGTGTATCTGAAAAAAGTATATTTAATCTTGTTGATAAATATACGGAAGGACGGTCATTAGGAGTTTTTGGAGACCCCCGAGTGAATGTATTAAAATTAAACATAGCATTGGACCAACTAAAATAACTTTTGAAAAGGAGAGTTTTTCACTCTCCTTTTAACCTTGAACTGGATTTAGGAGGTCAGTATTATGTTAGAACAATTCCGAAGAAAAACCCCAGATGAGATATTGAATTCCATATTAAAAATAAAAAAGGGCCGGCTGAAAATTATACTTGGCGCAGTCAGTGGTTCAGGCAAAACCTATCATATGCTTCTTGAAGGAAACGATTTGAAAAAGCGAGGTATTGATGTCGTTGTCGGTATTATTAGCGCATCTAATCGTCCGAAAACCTTGGAACAAGTGGGAGGTCTTGAAATCATTCCAGCTATCGAATGGGAAGTTAAAGGAGAGACTAAGCATGATTTAGACTTGGATGAAATATTCGCAAGAAACCCTGAAGTTGTGTTGGTAGACCTGCTTGCTCATAAAAACAGACCTTCTGCCAAAAACGCTACAAGACTAGAAGATGTACAGGAGTTAATTGACAATAAAATCAGTGTCATTACAACCATAAATATTTATGAACTTGCCGGTGTTAAAGAAGTAGCAGAACATCTCACGGGACTCCCAATTCATGTGAGTAATACTGTGCCAGAGGATACGCTTTCTCACGCTGATGAAGTGAAATTATTGGACGTAACCCCCGAAGCTATCCTAAAACGTCTACAAGAAGGAGATTTAGATGAAAAACATGAGCAAGTAAAAGGACATGCTCACCTTTTTAAAAGACATAACTTAGCTGTACTTAGGGAATTATCCCTTCGCTTCCTGGCAGGGGAGGTAGAGGATGATTTATACGAATATCGAGAGCGTAAAGGGTTATCTGGTCCCTCTGGTGCTTCAGAGCGAATCTTAGTATGTGCTCAATATCATTGGAATGGTTCCATTTTAATCCGAAGGGGAGATCAAATTGCCAAGCGATTAGGCAGTGATTTATTAGTTACTTGTTTTATCCCTAATCAAAAATCACTTTCCAAAGTAGAAGCCACATTTAAACGATCAATTGGGAAATTAATAAAAAAATTAGATGGGACGTTTGAAGAAATATCTATCAGTAAGGAAAACATTGCTGAAGAAATTGTGGCCTATGCTTTATTGCATAATGTCACTCGAATTATACTTGGTCAGTCTAAAAGAACTCGTTGGGAAGAGATTATTCATGGATCCATCGTCAATCGGATTTTACGTATAACAAAGAATATTGATGTATTTGTTGTTGCAGACCGAGCTGAAGTGGAAGGAGAACGGATCATACCTGCTATTCAAACACAGAGGAAAAAAGAAAATCCCTATCGCAGGCTATCTTCAACCGAATTAAAAGAGAAGATACAAAAAGTTAAAAGAGGTACCTTAAAAGTATATATTGGTGCTGCTCCTGGAGTAGGAAAAACATATACTATGTTAAGGGAAGCCAATCAATTAAGGAAAAATGGAATCGACGTAGTCATTGGCTTACTAGAAACACACGGGCGTAAGGATACGGGGAATCAGATAGGGTGTTTAGACATGATCCCTAGAAAAAAAGTGCAATATAAAAATGTAACCTTGGAAGAAATGGACCTTGATACTATCATTCTGCGTAATCCTGAAGTAGTACTAGTGGATGAGTTAGCTCATACGAACATTCCGGGTAGTAAAAATGCTAAACGGTATGAGGATGTAGAAGAGATACTAAGTGCAGGAATTTCTGTTATTTCCACTATGAATATTCAACATTTAGAGAGTTTAAATGACAGTGTCGAACAAATTTCTGGAGTCCGAGTAAGGGAAACTGTACCGGACCGGATCCTACATTTAGCAGACGAGCTGGAATTAATAGATATTTCGCCTAAGACATTAAGACAACGTATGCGAGAAGGTAACATTTATACAATGGATAAAGTAGAGCAGTCGTTAAGCAATTTCTTTAAAACTGGAAACCTAATTGCGCTCAGGGAGCTTGCATTACGTGAGTTAGCAGACGATGTAGATGATCGGTTGGAATCATATGAACGGAAAAATGGCGTAAGAGGACCTTGGCGAACAGAGGAAGTCATTTTTGTTTGTGTAAATTTACGTCAAGATTCAGAACGTTTAATACGAAGGGGATTTCGAATAGCGTATCGTTTGAAGGCCCAATGGTTTGTTGTTTATGTAAAAGACCATCAAAACTTGTCTAATGAAGAGGAAGTCATATTGAAAAGAGTCATGGTTCTAACGGAACGATTAGGAGGGATATTTGAAATATACCATGCCACACATCGGCGTTTAGTAGTAAAAGAAATAACGGGACAATTAAAAAATAAAAAAGCAACACAAGTAATTATAGGTCATTCAGCTAGGTCGAGGTGGCAAGAAATAAAAGAAGGCTCCATTGTTGAACGTCTTCTTCGCGAGACGAGGTATTTAGATGTACTAGTGGTAGCTGATTGATTGTTCAAGAAAGCTATCAAAAACCCGTTCGTAAAAGTACACTTTTACGAATGGTTATTTTTTTAATAAAATCCTCTTATTTTAACGTTCGTTAAAATGAAGGATGGCAACGTCAAGCTATGTTGGAAAATGGTCTCAATGAACGGGTTATCTTTTTAGAAAAACAAAGTGGAAAAATTTCAATCGAGTTCAATATCAATTATTAAAACGATTGATTCGTAAAGGTGATGTCCTTTACATTCATTCACTGGTGGTAGAAATAAAGAAGAGATCCTCCAGGAATGGAATGACATCACAAAAAATATTCAAGCAGATATCGTGGTGATGGATATGCCTTTGTTGGACACTACTCAATTTAAGGATAGTTTAGGGACCTTCATCGCAGATCTTGTTTTACAAATCCTCTCCTGGATGGCAGAAGAGGAATGGGCCGAAAACGGCAGCGTGAAGGAATTAATGTGGCTTTGCAAAACGGTGTACCCTTCGGCCGACCGAACGCCCAAGTAACGGAAGGGTTTAAAGAAGTGAAGTGTATGATCGTTGGAAAGCAAGTGAGATTTCAGCAGTTAACGCCATGGCGGAATTAGGCATTAAAAAGACGACTATTTATTAGTTAGTTAAAGAATACGAAAGAGACTTTTAATGTAGTTCTATATGTATAGAAGAAACTCGTCAAAAAGAAGCCTTTGCTCAACTGGAGCACAGGCTACTTTAGGTAGATTCTCTCATTTCCTATTATTAAAATGGCTGAAAGAACCTTTCATCAACAATATCTTTTTTAAAGTTTTCAAATGATTATGCTTACTATGCGAGATTTTATCTATAAAGTCGACCTATTTAGATGATAGTAACCTTTTTTTATCAATATAAACTTAAAGTTCCACTTATAAGTATGTTTAATGGTCTCTTGTATTTAAAACCAAAAATCAAAAACCAAAAAGCCAACAGTCAAAATGATTATTAATAATATTGCTCCAAGAACTATTATGGACATCTTTTTTAATAAACGATTTTCTTCGGATTCAATTCCACATAATGATGCACCTAACATAATTCTAGAGGGGCTGGCCATAGTTGAATGAGAAGAGCTCGTATTTTGAATACTAGCAATTAAATTTAATGGCAATCCGGTTTTCTTAGCAGTTTCAACTTGTAGTTGAGTAAACATAGCATTTGATCCTGTATTACTTCCCGTAAGAAATCCTCCAATTCCTCCAATAAAAGGAGAGACAAATATAAACATACTTCCGAAAATTAAACCTGCAGCATTAGCAATCGCAAATGTCATATTTGCTGTAGTCATTAGTTGAGAAATTGCTACAAATGCTGTGGTGGAAATTACAAAGGGAACCCATTGTTTTATAGAAATTTTAAGCGAACTCCAAATAATGCTTTTAGAGATTTTGAAAATGAATATGGTATATAAACATGTAATAAAAAGCCAAAATCCTGGTGAGTAAAGTAATGCTAATGAAAATGAAAAGGAAGGTAATTCAATGACAAAATGTGATTCTAGAAATTTTTTTATTGAAGGGATAAGTCTTGAAATGAAAATTAATAGGGTAAGTATTAAATAAGGACTCATAACCTTGATGATATTCAAATTTGTACCGTTATTTTCAGATACAGAGGTTTCGATAACGGTTTCATTTATCATTTTTAATGATGAAGAGTTTTTTATCTTTATAACCAGTAACCCGATACTACTAGTAACCAATGAACTGAGTACCCCGGCCAGTTCAACACTAACAAAAGCATTAAATAGAAATATTGAAATAGAAAAGATAACTGAAAGTAAAAGGATTTCCTTCCATCTATATTTTATTGCGTCTTTACCCCCAGCTAAATAAACAGCAATTAATAAAAAATAAATAAAAACAGGGATGCTTATAATTGCAGTTCCTGTACCAAGTTCCTGAAGGGGAATTCCCCCAATTTGTGCCCCAATTACTGTTCCCGTGGATAATGCTCCCCAGGGGACTGCAAGTAAACTAACAAGTCCAATAGATGCTGCTTTCATAGGACTAAACCCTAAAGCAATTAAAATGGGTGCTACAATCATAAATGCTATTCCAAAGCCACTCGTTGATTCTAAAAGTGGAGAAAGCCCTATAACTAATAGAATGACTTGCAAAATCTGATCAGTTGTTACTTCTGAAAGAAATGAAGCAATCGCCCGAATTCCACCAGTATTATTAATTAGATGAAAAAAGAGTATACCAAAGAATAAAACATACGCTGCTACAAAGGAAATTAAAAATCCTTTAAAGGAGGCATGTAAAGTACTTTCTACTGTTATATGGTAACTAGGATATACCAAAATAATAAGCAGTGTAACAATGTAAGATAAGAGTCCAGACCGGAGTGATGTTTGTTTAAAAACAAATAAAAGTACAAATATAGATATAAAAGGCAATAAGGCTATTATTAGATTCATAATGATCATCCTTTCGAAATTGAAAAAATACGTCTACGCTATATATAGCGTAAACGTTTAAATTTATGAAATGTCACTATATAAAGCTTGCAAAACTGATTGAGCGCTTGCAAATAGTGAAAATAATATTCTATCTGGTGGAGTTGAAACATAATTTAATCCATGAGGAGCCGCATGTTTAGATAGCCATTTTACTGATTGCCAAGAACCTGCTATCTCTCCGCCTAAACCCATTAGATATTCTCTTTCGTTCGATAGTTTTAAAAGTTTTGTCCTTCTTAGGCCTTGTACAATTGACTTTCCTACAATTTGTTCATTAATAATTTGAAATGGGCTACTTGGCATTATATTTAATTTAACGTACTCTGGAATAATAGACTTAGCTGAGTCTGCTCTATTCATATTAAGGCACGCTGCAGTAAAGTCGTTACCCCCAAATAATGCACCATTTAGTTCTATATTTGTTCCTTTAACGTCTAAAATATCTTCTAATACATGGAAAGAACCAGATGTTTCAATCATTATAGATACTCCACGAACTAAATCTTGAATACCGTATGATTGTACAAGTTTTTCAAAAGTTTCTATAAACATAGAAACCTCTTTTGGAAAGGTAACCATCGATAATAAAATTTGAAGTGTAACATCAATATCATTGGTTTGTGCTTTGTGTGCTGCTTTAATAATACCTTCGCACCAGATCTCACATATATCTTGTCTTTGGACGGTAACTCTCACTCCCCGACAACCGTGGTATGTTTCCGATTCATTCGCAAGAATGTTAACACGATCACTAACAGCTTTATTATTTAAATTATATTTTTCAGAGAAATTCTCTGTGTTAAAATCTTTCGTAAAGATCATGTTATAGGGCATACATAATAATCTAACAACAGCGATTTCTCCTGTCCCTACTTTAAACACGTCATAAACCATGTCGGTAAATCTTTTTAAATATTTCTCTCTATAATGAGAGAAATTTTCACCAACAATTTCTTCACCTAGAAATATGATTCTCATTAAATCAATATCAGTGGATTGATTCCACATCCGTTCATCTCTTAATAATCCTAATCCGTATCTTTTTGAATAACCCTTTAAGCAAATATCACCATTTACTAGTGAGATATCACTTCCATACATTCGGGTGAGAGTCATTGTTCTAGCAGTATGTGCTGTCGATAATACTTTGAGTTCCGAAACTTCGTATGCAGCCCTTAATAACTTTTGGAAACCAACAAACTCTGAAGACTCAATAGTTTCAATAAGAAATTGTTTATTATGTTGATATGTACTTGAATGAATAATATTTTGTTCTGCATTAGCTGGACCATAAATCTCTAATGACTCTAGAAAAGCTTTTGAAAGAATTTGATAAACTTTAATGATAGTTGAAGGATTAGCCGATAAATTACCTTTGAAAATTAATCCTTTATTAGCATTTAATGAAATGTAATCACCTTCATTTATCGTATCTTTTTCAAAAATGACTTCTCTTAATGGTTGTTCAATATAAAATTTACTACCATCATTAAATGTATAAGTTAACATTTTAGGTTCTATATTAAATTGGTATTGGCAGTTAACATCAACTAACGTTGGAATACCTTCACAACTAGCTTGAACAGGGCAAAATGTAGTACGTGCCTTCTGGTTAGTGAAAAAACCTTTAGATGATGTTAAAACATAAAAATCTTCTAAATCCCCAGTTGTTAGAGAATAGATTAAGTTAATAGTTGTGTTTCTACTTTGGGCTTCTTGTAACAATAGCTCCCCTAATTTTCTATCAAGAACTAGTTGACCGGATACATCCCCAGGTAGAATACTTTCCCCCTGTCCGATGGGGGATTGATCATTTTCCTTAACAAAGTTAGGAGAAAGGAGATCTGTTAACTGTTCTTCCTCGATTTCAAATAACACATCTCTTGGAGATAAAAAACCTTGTGCTATTTTATGTAACTTTTCATTTAATGTGTTTTTATTTTTAGTTAGCAATTGCATTAGTTTGTCACCTTATCCTTATTAATATTTTTATATACAGGCGTACTATATTTAGGGTTTAATGTTTTTTCTTGAAATTTATGTATTAAATTTCTTGTTATTTCTCCAATTTTACCTCCAGATAATTCAATGTTATTAATACGAGCAACTCCAACAATTTCAGCATGTGTTCCTGTTAAAAAAACTTCATCTGCATTAATCAATTGAAAGGGTGTAATATCACTTTGTTTAACTTCCATATTAATTTCTCTAGCGATATCCATAATCATTTGTCTCGTTATTCCTTGTAAGATTCCGTTTGATGGACTAGGGGTTACAAGTGTATTTTTATCTATAATAAAAACATTACATATAGTTGATTCTGAAACAAACCCTCGGGGGTCTAGTAAAATTGCATCATCTGCTCCATATTCATTCGCTTCCATTCTAGCAACAACACTATTAAGGTAATTAAGTGATTTAATCTCATGTGAGGTGGCATCCACAGCATCTCGGCGTGTAGAGGCAATTACTAGAGACAACCCATTCTCTTTAACAGACTTTCCATGGACATTTGGTAAATCTTCTACAATGATAATTAAACTAGCGCTCTTGCAAGTACTAGGATCTGGACCTATGTGACCTACACCTCTTGTAACAAGTAAACGAATGTAGGCATTCTGAAGTTCGTTGATTTTCAGTGTTTCTAAGATGAATTCACCTATTTGTTCTAATGAGTATGGAAGCTGAATTCGAAGACTATTGGCTGAACGTTTTAACCGATTAAGATGTTCCTTCATTTGGAATACATGTCCAGAATAACAGCGTAACCCTTCATATATTCCATCACCATATAATAAACCATGATCATACACACTGATTTTTGCATCATCTTTATTGTAGAAAGCACCATCAACAAATATTTTTGTAGTCATTTAAATAACCTTCTTTTCTTTTTATTAGAAATTAAAATCCCTATTATCTACTTTGAATATTCAGACTTTATTAAGTGAAGACATTTAGACTTAGTTGTGCAATAATGTCCCTTCTTTTTCCTTTCTTTGATTTTATTTCCAAATTCACTATAGTGAATTTGATTCCATGATAAATCCGTTATAAACTAAAGTCAAGAATTAAATTCACTATAGTAGAATGCAGGGGGCTTTTATGGAATTTTCAACTAATGTAAAAAATGTAAGGAAGTCAAAAGGCTACACACTAGAAGAACTAGCTAAAAAGTCGGGAGTTAGTAAGTCTATGTTATCTCAGATTGAAAGAGGTGATAAAAATCCAACAATTCATGTTGCTTCACAAATTGCGGAAGCACTGGATGTAACAATATCGTCTTTGTTGGGGGAGGATCAAAAAAGAAGTGTGTCTATTATTCGTTCGAGTAACAGATTAATATATAAGGACGAAAACACAAAGTTCGAAAGACATCTTTTATCACCGCCGGCTAATGATATTGAATTCATTTTAAATAAAATTCCTCCTTTAGAGGAAACCGGAATTTTTCCACCTCATAAAAAGGGTGTAGAGGAATACATCTATGTTTTAAAAGGAAAAATACAAGTTGAATTAGGTGAGGAACCTGAAATTTATAAGTTAGAAGAAGGGGATTCAATATATTTTGAAGCAGATATAGACCATAGGTTTCTGAATTTATCAGAAGAAGAGTGTAATTACTTTTTAATAATTAATTCAACTAAAAAAAATATGTATAGATAACTTCGTTAATAAACAGTGGTGTACTTAAAAAACTATAAAAAGAATACATGCTTATAAGCTGAACTGCCCCGTAAATGTTAGTTTGGTGTCTAACATTTACGGGGCAGTTCACTTTTGCCTACAGTCTTTTTTGTTTTAAAATAATTTCTTCATCTTCATCTAAACAGTGAAAAGCTAGGAAGGGCACATTTAACATCGCACTTGTTTCTTTTGTATATACTCCGATTCCCTCTAATCTATGCTGACCATCCATTAGTGAAGCTTTTTTTTTTGCATATTAATCTGCCTATATTTGGACGGAGTTTATCATAAGCCTGAAAATCCCATTATTCTCAGGATTTAAGCAATTATTTCAAGCTTTCTTAGATCAATTGAGTTAAACCGAAGTCATATCTAGCCGATTTTGATAATTAAGGTATAATAATAGGGTAAGATATTTTGTAACGGATTAGGTGAAGATGATCATGAAGCTAATCATTGCGGAGAAACCAGATCAAGGTTCAACGTTAGCAGCTCAATTTAAAACGAAGAAACAGCAAGGATATATAGAAATCATGCCGAATGAACTTTTTCCCGACGGAGCTTATGTAACTTGGGCCGTCGGGCATTTATGTCAACTCGTTTCGCCGGAAACCTATCATTCAAAATGGAAAAAATGGTCGATGGAAACGTTGCCGATGATTCCAGAGAAATTTCAATATGAAGTGACCCGACAAAAGGCAAAGCAATTCAATGTAGTGAAGACTTTGCTTAGGAAACCGGATGTCGATGAAATCATTCATGCAGGCGATGCTGGGCGTGAAGGAGAATTGATTGTACGTAATATCGTTAATCTATGTAATGTCAATAAACCGATGAAACGTTTATGGATTTCCTCTTTGACCCCAAAAGCGATTTATGAGGGATTCCAAAACCTGATGGGCGAGGAAAAAACCAGGCCACTCTATCATGAAGCGTACACGAGAGCTTGCGCAGACTGGGTTGTGGGAATGAATGCATCGAGAGCGTATAGTATTCTATTGAAACAAAGGGGTGTTTCGGATGTGTTTTCAGCTGGTAGGGTTCAGACACCGACTCTCGCTTTGATAGTGAAACGGGAAATGGAAATTGAACAATTCAAGACTGAACCGTTCTGGGAAGTGTTCGCTGACTTCAAGATGGATGGTAAGGAGTATCAAGGAAAATGGCAGCAGAACAATGATCCGAGAATCAAGACAAAAGAACTTGCTGATAAAATTGCCGCCTTTTGCAAGGGTAAAGAAGCTGAAATTGCGGAAATGGCTACAGAAAGAAAAGAATTTCAGCCACCTTTGTTATTTAATCTATCGTCATTGCAGGCAACCGTAAACAAGATTTATAAATATTCACCGAAACAGACGCTTGATATTGTACAAAGTTTATATCAAAAAGGGATCGTTTCTTATCCACGTTCAGACTCCAATTATGTTACGGAAGGGGAAGCCGAAACATTTCCTGATATATTGCAAAAACTAAGTGGATTTTCAGAATATGAATCCCTGTTTCCTTTACCACAACCGAGCATCATGAATAATAAACGGTTTGTAAATGAAAAAAAAGTGACTGATCACTATGCAATTATCCCGACGGAACAAGTGACCGACCCAAAGAGGCTTTCTGCTGAAGAACGGAATATTTATGACTTGGTGGTCCGCCGGTTGATTGCGGCACATTACGAGAAAGCCATTTTCGATTACACCACCATTAAAACGCTTGTCGATAAGCGTGCCGAATTCATTTCTAAAGGCAAGCAGCAGATCCAAGAGGGATGGCGCAAAGTGATTTTCCAAAATGAGAAGGATGATGAAGATATCCTTTTGCCGTCCGTTTCAAAAGGGGATTCTGGAAAGGTCGCCAAAATAAAGGTGAAAGAAGGAAAAACCCAGCCTCCAAAGCGCTATACAGAAGGTCAGTTGATCACTTTGATGAAAACGGCCGGAAAACACTTGGATAATGAAGAGTTAGAAAAAGTGCTGATGAAAACCGAAGGCCTCGGCACTGAAGCAACTCGAGCTGGTATCATTACCATGCTCAAAGACCGTAAATACATTGATGTCAAAAAAAATCAGGTGTTTGCGACGGATAAAGGGAAAGTGCTGATCACTGCAATCGGGGAGAAAATCCTGGCTTCACCTGAAATGACAGCTAAATGGGAACAGCGTTTAAGGGAAATTGGTGAAGGGAAGGCCTCAGCCGGCGTCTTTATGGAAGCTGTTAAAAAGATGTCAGCAAAAATTATCAGTGATGCCGTGGAATCATCTGAAAGCTGGGATTTTCAAGGGCTGGACACCGAGTCGATTCAACGGAGCGGCCCTAAAAAGAGAAGCTCGGCATCTGTGGGCAGCTGTAAGCTATGCGGTTCTAAGATTGTCGATAAAGGGGAATTCTATGGATGTGTAAATTATCAAAAAACCAAGTGTAACTTTACGATCTCCAAAAAAATCCTTAATAAGAAAATCAGTCAAGCAAATATAAAAAAATTATTGTCGAGCGGTGAAACGGATTTGATAAGTGGTTTTAAAAAAGGTGAAAAAACCTTTGATGCCATTTTATCTTGGTCCGATTCTGAAAAGAAGATCAGCTTTACATTCCAAACAGAACAGAACATCAAACAAACATGAGAAGAAACTTCATTTAAAAGCGCCCTGAGACGTTATCTTCTTGTTTCAGGGGCGTTTATATAGTAAAATTTTTAGATATGCGTTTGAATGGGAGGATTCCGAATGCCTACACCTAGCATGGAGGATTACATAGAACAAATTTATTTACTTATTGAAGAAAAAGGATATGCAAGAGTTTCGGATATTGCCGAAAACCTTTCCGTCCACCCATCTTCTGTTACAAAAATGGTTCAAAAACTGGACCATGAAAAATATTTGATATATGAAAAGTACCGGGGTCTCGTTTTAACTGCAAACGGGAAAAAGGTTGGTAAAAGGCTCGTATACCGCCATGAACTTTTAGAACAGATGCTTAGATTGCTTGGGGTCAAGGAAGAAAATATTTATCATGATGTTGAAGGGATTGAACATCACCTTAGTTGGAATGCCATCGATAGGATTGGCGATCTGGTTGAATTCTTTGAGGAGTCTCCCGATCGTGTCGAGGATTTACGAAAGATACAAAAAAGAAATGAAGAAAATTCAAAATAAGCTGCCTCAGGCAGCTTTCAGACTGTAGACAAACTCGATGAAAATCGAGTTTGTCTACAGTTTTTTTTGAGGGTTTTAAAAATTCGAACGTTGATTTCCACTTCAGGCACTCACTTTCCGCGGGCGGTCCGGGAGCCTCCTCGGCGCCTTTGCGCCTGTGGGGTCTCCCTTGGACACGCTTTTCCCGCAGGAGTCTCGCACCTTCCGTTCCAATCAACTCTGTTTTAACAATTAGATATAACCGCTTTTGCCTACAATCTTTTTTATTTTTATGTTAATTGAAATTTTTCAGATGACATCACCTGTTTTCTGGAACCGGGCATTCATCATTATAAAAGTATTTTAAAAAAGGATTTTTTAATTAAGAGCAGAATAGCTATAATGAAGCCCTGTATTTTGATTCGGGAAAACTGTGTGTTAGTTAACGAATGGGATTGTAATTTCCGTAATGCTTCAAGTACTAATATAATTTGAGATTAAATGGGAGGGGGATTGTTTAATGAATTTACATACTTGGCATAAAGAGTCGGAAAAGGAATGGGATGTCTTTGCACCTATGTGGGTGAAGAATTCGCAAGAAATGTGGGAATCGGGGAGCCGAAAAAACATTATTCCGTTCTTTTCTGAATATGTACCTTCGGGAGTGAAGGTAGCTGACATAGGCTGTGGAGATGGAGTTGGTTCTTTAAAATTGGCCGAAGCGGGATTTGAAGTAACTGGAGTCGATTTATCCAATGTCATGATTGAATTTGCAAAGGGGAAAACAGCTCTACTACCTGAACTTTCTTTCATTCAAGGAGATTTTTATGATCTTCCATTCAAGGATGAGGAAATGGATGCGGCATTGGTCATTAATTCTTTGGAATATACAGGTGAACCATTAACGGTGCTGAAGGAAATTCAACGGGTAATTAAGCCTGGCGGTTATGCCTGTTTTGGAATTCTTGGTCCGACGGCTGAACCACGAAAAAAATTCAGTTTTCAACGGCTATTAGGAGATAAAGTCATTATGAATACAATGCAGGCTTGGGAATTTGAAAAAATGGCAACAGAAACGGGATGGAAGGTGGTCGCTGACACCGGCGTTGCGAAGAGAGGGGTGGACTTTGCAAAATTGGGGCATTTATCAAAGGAACTAAAACAAGCTGTATCGTTCATGTGGCTGTTCCTCCTTCAAAAAAAGGTGGATCAGTGATGGAGAAGTATCAAATCGATCAATTCGTTGAAAAGACGAAACAGCAGGATAAAGGGCAAGGCTTATTTGAACTTGAAACGGAACGAATTCTGGAAATTAATCTGGAACAGCAGATCTGGGCAAAAATGGGGACGATGATTTCTTATCGCGGACAAATTAAATTCGAGAGGGAAGGTATCTTGGAGCATGGTCTTGGTAAACTCTTCAAGAAAGCCTTGACCGGTGAGGGTGCATCCTTGATGAAAGCGACCGGCAGCGGCAAGCTATACGTCGCGGATCAAGGGAAGAAGATATCAATTTTACAGTTAAATGGTGAATCGATCTGTGTTAATGGTAATGATTTGCTTGCCTTTGAGCCGGGTATTCAATGGGATATAAAAATGATGCGGCGCATTGCAGGGTTATTGGCGGGTGGATTGTTCAATGTAAGACTCGAGGGGAGAGGGATGGTCGCATTCACTTCCCATTATGAGCCACTCACTTTAATGGTGGAAGCTGGGAATCCAGTCTATACGGACCCGAATGCCACAGTAGCTTGGTCAGGGGAGCTTCAGCCTGAATTCGTAACGGATGTTTCATTAAAGTCGTTTTTTGGAAGGGGAAGCGGCGAATCCGTTCAAATGAAATTCGAAGGGAAAGGGTTTGTAGTCGTCCAACCTTTTGAAGAGGTATATTTCGGTAATAAAGAATCATGAAAGAAACAACCTGAGTCAAAAACTCAGGTTGTTTCCCATGATAGCCGAAAGTTGCTGCCTACAAAAAAGCTAGTCACTTAAAAGAGAAAGCTTCTTTTTCCTTACCCTTTCAATCCCACTCATATGGGGTTGATTGGTAAACATAATAGTTCAGCCAATTCGAGAACATCAGACTGCAATGGCTCTTCCAGCGGTGAAGGGGTACCTTGGTCGGATCGTTATCAGGAAAGTAATTTTCAGGGAGTTGCGTATTGATCCCACGCTCCCTATCACGCTTATATTCTTCACCGAGGGTATCGGCATCATACTCGAAATGGCCGGTCACCATGATTCTTTTTCCATCAACTGAAGCAGCTATCAATACCCCAGCTTGATCGGACTGTGCCAGAACCTTCAATTCTGGACGGTTAACTAATTTTTGATAGTCAATATCCGTATAGCGCGAATGAGGGGCCATAAAATAGTCATCGAATCCGCGGACTAGATTTTCAGTTGGTTCAAGTACCTCATGAGTGTATATGCCGAAGCATTTCACTGGCAGTTCATGTTTGCCTATTCCATAATGATGGTATAGGGCTGCTTGAGCTCCCCAACAGATATGTAGGGTGGATGTGACATTTTCTGTTGACCAATTCATGATATCCTGCAGTTCTTCCCAATAATTAACGTCTGAAAATTCCAGCTTCTCGACTGGAGCGCCCGTAATGATCAAGCCGTCATATTTCTTCGTGCGAATATCATTAAATGATTTATAAAACTGATCTAAATGAAATTTACTAGTGTTTTTTGATTCATGTGTGCTCAAACGCAGGAATGATATGTTTACTTGAATGGGAGTATTGCCAAGAAAGCGCAGTAACTGAGCCTCTGTTTTTTCTTTCTCTGGCATAAGGTTTAAAATTAATATATTCAATGGACGGATTTCCTGATTGGTAGCTCTATCCTCATCCATAACGAAGATATTTTCCTGTTCTAAAATTTCTTTAGCTGGCAGTTGTTCCGGAATTCTGATTGGCATGATTAGCCTCCTTCTCCAAAAATCATAATATTTTAATTATATAGAAAATTACTGAATAGAAAAGCTATTTTAATAATTTCTTCTAAATCCTGAGGGAAATGGCTCGGGGATGGTAAAATGGTGAGATCATGATTACATAAACTTATGAAGTTGGAGAGGTGTATGGAGATTGTTCGATCCTACAGCATTTGAGAACATGAAAGTGGTATTGGAAGGTGCGGTCTATGATCGTGACTTCATTGGAGATATATTGGTCATAAACCGTGATGATATAGTGAATCTCGCAAACATGTCCAGAACATATAAGATTGAAATGGAATTGAAAGAATCGCTGGCGCCTATTTCGGTTATCGGAGTCATCGAGTTACACGCTTCACTCCAGAATCTAAGTTCGGAGTTACTTGATTCCACTATTAATGAAACACATTCCGGTTGCACGGTTAATATTTTCATTTCTTTTCCTAAAAAGCTTGATGAAGTGACTGCTGAACAATTCTTGATCGATCTGGAAAAAATTTGGGGGGATCAGAGAATCATTACAGTGACGACCAGCGAAACGGTCAGTAAAAAAGTGCAACCCGTTCATTCTTCTTTATTTAAAGTTTCATTTGGAAGGCTTATAAAAGAAGAGCAAATGGAGGATTTGGAAGATATGGTAGAATATTTGATACAATCCATTCAAGCGATGAAGATTCCGGGATAATTGGAAAAGGTAAGATTATAAAAGTTGGTAAACGTACCTTTAAATACTGTAAAATGACATCATCATACTAAAGGGAGAGATCATACATGTCCATTTACGAATTTGAAGTCAATAAAATCAATGGCGAAACCATCTCGCTTGAGGAATATAGAGGGAAAGTGATGATTATAGTGAATACCGCAAGCAAATGCGGTTTTTCGCCACAGTATGATGATTTGCAAAGCCTGTATGTACAATATAAAGAAGATGGGTTGGCGGTGCTTGGTTTTCCATGTAATCAGTTTTTGAATCAGGAGCCTGGAGATGATCTGGAAATCGATTCTTATTGTAAGTTGAATCATGGTGTAACATTCCCGATGTTTGCAAAAGTGAATGTCAATGGCAAGGAGGCCCATCCTTTATTCAGCTATCTGACTGAAAATGCTCCTGGAGTGATGGGGTCTAAATCGATAAAATGGAATTTTACAAAGTTCTTGATTGACCGTGATGGAAATATCGTAAGTCGGTATGCCCCTAAAACAAAACCACTGGAAATCGAAGAGGATTTAAAAAAATTATTATGATGATATCGAGTTCAACGGAAGAGGTACTTTCTGTTGGGCTCTTTTTGTAAGGCAAGATATTTATCCACAACGCTTTCTAAAAGGGACAAATGGGGGGAGAGTTGAATATAATAGGAGACACCAATTGAGGGGGGAAACCATGGAACGAATTGCATGGGTAACGGATAGCACAGGAACTTTAGATGAAGAATTATCATTGAATGAACATGTTTACGTCGTTCCGATGATCGTTATCATCGATGGGAAGGAATATGAAGATGGTATCGACCTATCACCTGGGGAATTATACCGAAGAATGAGTGAGGAAAAGAAAAACGCGACTACATCACAGCCCTCGGTCGGTACATTCCAAGAGTTATATAAGAAGCTTGAAAAACGTTATGATCGAATCATTGCGGTTCATCTTTCAAGTGAATTGAGCGGGACCGTTTCCGCGAGCAGGCAAGCTGCACAAATGGTTACGATCCCCGTTGACGTTTTTGATACTCTGCTTATTTCCTTTCCAATGCTTTTAATAATGAAACGGCTCATGCATTATATTGATAATGGCCATTCCGTCAATGAGGCCTTCGTTAAAACGAGAATATATGCGGATAATCATGAAACCTATGTATTAATAGGTTCTTTGGATCAGCTGCATCGCAGTGGAAGGTTATCGAACGCACAGTATATTTTAGGAAGCCTATTGAGCTTTAAACCCATCATTTCAATCGAAAATGGCTTGCTTCATACTAAATCTAAACCCCGGAACCTTAAAAAAGCGGAAAAACAGATCTTCACTGATTTTCGCAGATCAGTCGAAGCAGGTAAAGTAAAAGAATGCACCATATTATATGGAGCTGTGTCGGAGCAGTCACAAAGATGGAAAAAGATGATTTCTGAAGAATTTCCTCATGTGTTGACACATGTATCCCCACTGGGCAGTGCAATCGGGGTGCATACCGGTGAACAGACGATTGGACTCAGTTGGTTCAATGAAGATTAAAGCACAACATTATTGAGAACCATGGTAAAATAGAAAGGACATGGAGTGGTGAAATGAATCAAACGATGATTGATTTAACGGAGAAGTATGTATATGACCAATTGAAATCTGATGCCAGCGGCCATGATTGGTTCCATATCGATCGGGTTCGTAAGCTGGCTTTACATATTGCAAAAGAAGAACGCAAAGGGAATGAGTTTATAATTGAATTGGCGGCACTGCTTCATGATATCCCGGATGATAAATTAAACCGGGATGCTGATGAGGGATCGAAAAAGCTGGACGAATGGTTTGATGAAATAAAATTGGAAATTGATAGCGTGAATGCCATTAAGCAGATCATCAACACAATTTCCTATAGTTCCGGGCAGTTGAAGCTTCCTTCCATCGAGGCTGAAATCGTTCAGGATGCGGACCGCTTGGATGCAATTGGCGCCATAGGGAGAGCAAGGACATTTGCATTTGGAGGGAAAAAGGGACAACCCATGTTTGATCCTTCATTGTCAATAAGGGGAAATATGACAAAAGAGGAATACAGGACGGGGAAAAGCTCTTCCATTCATCACTTTTATGAAAAACTATTACGTTTGCAAGATATGCTCAATACTTGTACAGCCAAGAGGATTGCAAGTGAAAGGCATGAATATATGGTTAGATTTTTAGAGGAATTTAATAAGGAATGGGATGTACGATTATGAAAGTTTTTAGCATGGAACATGTAATGAAAACCCAAGGGGAAAAGCTTCTTTTTAAAGATGTATCTTTTTCCATTACCGAAGGGGAAAAAATCGGGATCGTTGGTATAAACGGCACCGGTAAATCGACATTATTGAATATCATTGCAGGATTGGAAGACAGTGATTTAGGAACGAAGGATCATCCGAATGATTACACGATTTCCTACCTATCCCAAGATCCGCAATTTGATGAGAAATTGACGATCATGGAATATATGTATGAAAGTTCAACGCCTGTATTTTCATTGATTAAGGAGTATGAAAAGACGCTCGTCCAACTCCAGGTAGATCCACAGAATAGTGCAATACAGGACCGTTTGTTAAAACAGCAACAGGATATGGACACGCTTGGCGCCTGGGATACAAGTGCCAATGCCAGAACGATACTGACCAAGCTGGGCCTTCCTGATCACTCAAGGAAATTGGGGGAAATGTCAGGCGGCCAAAAAAAGCGGGCGGCACTGGCAAAAACCTTGATTGAGACTCCGGATTTACTGATTTTGGATGAGCCTACGAACCATCTTGATTTTGAAAGCATTACCTGGCTTGAAGAATATTTGGGAAAATATCAAAAGTCCGTTTTATTTGTAACACATGATCGATATTTCTTAGATCGGGTTTCTAATAAGATTTGGGAAATTGCCCAAACGAAGCTCTTCGAATACAAAGGAAACTATGCAGACTATTTAGAATCAAAGGCCATTCGTGAAGAGAATGAATCGACGGAAAGAACGAAAAAAGAAAGTCTATTCAAAAAAGAACTGGCCTGGATCCGTAAAGGTGCCAAGGCCCGTACAACGAAACAAAAGGCCAGAATCCAACGCTTCGAAACATTGGAATCAGGTGTAAAGGATAAGCAGAAAACCGAGAGCCTGGAAATGGAATTAAGCGGTGCCCGTTTAGGGAAAAAGGTACTGGAGATGCAGGATGTCTCTAAATCTTTCGGGGATCAGTCCATCATCAACCATTTTTCCTTCCTCTTCAAACCAGGTGATAGGATTGGAATTGTTGGTAATAATGGCAGTGGAAAGTCCACCTTGTTAAATATTTTGGCCGGACGGGAATCTATAGATGATGGAAATCTGGAAATAGGGCAAACCGTGAAAATAGGGTACTATACGCAAGAAAGCGTCGATATGGACGAGAATCTGCGCATGATAGAGTATATTCGGGAAACGGCGGATTCAATCGCCCTTAAAGATGGTAGCTACATATCAGCTGCCCAGATGCTTGAAAGGTTCTTGTTTCCAATGGGCTCGCATGGGACGCCGATTCGCAAGCTGTCCGGAGGGGAGAAAAGGCGTTTATATCTCCTTAACATATTGATGTCGGCACCTAATGTCCTGCTTTTGGATGAACCGACGAATGATTTGGACACGCAAACCTTGACCGTTCTTGAGGATTATTTAGAAACATTTTCAGGTGTAGTCATTACCGTATCACATGATAGGTATTTCCTGGATAAAACGTGCCATCAGCTCCTTGTCTTCAAGAATAAAGGTGAAATTGATTTCTATTACGGTAATTACTCGGAGTTCTTGGAGGAAAAGACGGAAGAGGCCGTACCAGTGAAAACACCAGAACCTCCACTCAATCGCACAGAAAAGAAAAAGAAAAAACTAACATATGCGGAAAGTAAGGAATGGGAAGAGATAGAAGGGAACATGGAACGGGCCGAGCTGCGTCTGAAAGACATCACGTCTGAAATGTCAGCTGCGGGAAGCGATTTTGAACAAGTCCGCCTGTTACTTGAAGAAGAAAAGGGACTAACGGATAAATTAGAGCATTTGATGGAAAGATGGACGTATTTAGCGGAAAAATTGGAAGAGGAATGAGCGGGGGACTGGTCCAAGGGAGCAAACTTGGACCAGTCTTTTTTTAGCCAATCTCAATTGCATGAGAATCTTTTGCCGTTGTGATAATATCTAGTACATGGAAACGTCTTGTAAAAGGAGAGAAACGCATTGAAAATCAAATCAATAGAACCTACACCAAGTCCGAATACAATGAAAATCAATTTAACTGAAGAGTTATTAGCAGGTAAAAGTAATAACTATAAGAAGGACCAAGCTGAACAAGCACCGCAGCTGATTAAAGATTTATTTAAGATTGATGGGGTGAAAGGGGTATATCATGTTGCGGATTTCTTAGCGGTTGAGCGCAATGCGAAATATGATTGGAAAGATATCTTGGTCCAAATCCGTCAGGTGTTCGGGGAAAAAACCGAAGAACAAAGTCAACAAACGGTTTTAAATGAACATTACGGTGAAGTAGCGGTTGCCATTCAACAATTCAAAGGCATTCCGATGCAAATTAAAGCAAGTGATAGCCAACACGAAAAACGTTTTGCCTTACCGGAATATTTCATAAAGGGCATTGCCGCAGCCCAAAAAGAAGATGATAATGTAGTCATGCTTCGAAAATGGAAGGATTATGGCGTAAGATATGGTGATATGGAAGATATCGTGAAGGAAGTATCGGATGAGCTGATTGCAGCATATCCGGAAGAACGAATTAATCGGCTAGTAGCTGCTGCTAAAGAAATGGTGGATACAAAAGAAACATTCTTGAAACGGCCAAAAATTAAACTGACTGCAGAAATGCTGAATGACGAAAGTTGGGAAAAGCGATATCAGGCTTTAGAACAAATGGAAGATCCAACTGTGGGTGATATTCCAGTATTGGACATAGCACTTTCCGACAATAAAGTCTCCATTAGAAGGCTCGCGGTTGTATACTTGGGTA
This sequence comes from Peribacillus sp. YIM B13481, assembly GCF_042787985.1. Classification (NCBI taxonomy): domain Bacteria; kingdom Bacillati; phylum Bacillota; class Bacilli; order Caryophanales; family Bacillaceae; genus Peribacillus; species Peribacillus sp. YIM B13481. The sequence goes on along the minus strand of NZ_JBHZPE010000004.1, from coordinate 74,522 downwards.
TGATCGAAGATAGAAAAGTGCTTCCGAGCTTGTACAAAGCAATGAAAGATAAAAGTGCAGCAGTAAGACGAACGGCTGGTGACTGTTTATCCGATCTGGGCTTTGAAGAAGCGATGGGAGAAATGTCGCAAGCACTATCGGATAAGAATAAATTGGTTAGATGGAGGGCGGCGATGTTTTTATATGAAGCTGGAAATGAAACGACCCTTCCTCTTCTAAAGCAAGCGGAACAGGACCCTGAATTCGAAGTGGCCCTACAGGTCAAGATGGCCATTGATCGTATAGAAAATGGGGAAGAAGCAAAAGGTTCAGTTTGGAAGCAAATGACAGAATCAAGGCTAGCGAATGAAAAGTGAAATTTAATTGGAATAACTTAATGGGCTTCAAAAAAGGCATCCGGGTGATTAAATCCGCATGCCTTTTTTGAAGCTGGTCAATTCCAATTGCTTGACCCCGTGGTCCGGTGGAACTCCGAAACAGCAAAATGGCTAATTTTCGATGAGATACAGTATTTTAAAGTAAATAAATCTGTTTTCTATTATTTTAGTAAAATGATATTTGCAGATATTTAACGTTGAAAGGTTGCATTTGTCTATAGATATGTTAGAATTTTTAGAGTATACTAAAAATTATATTATATTGAATTATCAAACATTAGTGAAAATTGGGGGTACAACGAATGTCTACATCAAATATGAGAAGTGACATGATTACTAAAGGAGTCGACCGTGCTCCGCACAGAAGTCTGTTGAGGGCAGCAGGGGTTAAAGAAGAAGATTTTGGAAAACCGTTCATCGCGGTTTGTAACTCATACATCGATATCGTTCCGGGTCATGTCCATCTTCAGGAATTCGGAAAAATAGTGAAGGAAGCGATTCGCGAAGCAGGCGGTGTTCCTTTCGAATTTAATACGATTGGGGTAGACGATGGAATTGCAATGGGTCATATTGGTATGCGCTATTCATTACCAAGCCGTGAAATCATCGCGGACTCCGTGGAAACTGTTGTATCTGCACATTGGTTTGACGGTATGGTTTGCATTCCAAACTGTGACAAGATAACGCCGGGAATGATGATGGCAGCTCTTCGTGTCAATATTCCTACAATATTCGTAAGTGGCGGACCGATGAAGGCAGGCAAAGACAAAAACGGTAAATCTCTTTCATTAACATCTGTTTTTGAAGGGGTGGGCGCCTATCAAGCTGGTAATATCAATGAAGAAGAACTGCAGGAAATCGAGCAAGTTGCATGCCCTACTTGCGGTTCTTGTTCAGGAATGTTCACTGCAAATTCCATGAACTGTCTGGCAGAAGGTTTAGGACTTGCGCTTCCGGGAAATGGTACGATTTTGGCGGTAGCTGAAGAACGCAAAGAATTCGTTAAGAAATCCGCTAAACAATTGATGGAGATAATCAAACAGGATATCAAGCCTCGTGATATCGTGACGATTGATGCAATTGATAACGCATTTGCCTTGGATATGGCGATGGGCGGTTCGACCAACACTGTTCTGCATACACTTGCATTGGCACATGAAGCAGGTTTTGAATATCCGATGGAGCGCATAAATGAAATAGCTAACCGTGTACCGCATCTAGCGAAAATTGCTCCGGCATCCGATTATCATATTGAAGATGTACATAATGCCGGAGGTGTAAGTGCCGTCATTAATGAGTTACTCAAAAAACCAGGCGCCTTTAACGGTGACTGCCTTTCCGTTTCAGGTAAAACGCTCCGCGAAAATGTTGCCGGTTGTGAAATTCTGGATAAGGATGTTATCCATCCGTTAGATAATCCGCATTCCGAGCGTGGAGGGCTTGCGGTATTGTTTGGCAACCTTGCACCTCAAGGTTCCATCATAAAAGTGGGAGCAGTTGACGAATCAGTTGGTGGCTACCATAGGGGTCCTGCCATTTGTTTCGATTCCCAGGAAGATGCACTTTCCGGAATCATTACTGGAAAAGTAAAAGAAGGGAATGTAGTGGTCATTCGTTACGAAGGACCTAAAGGGGGGCCGGGTATGCCGGAAATGTTGGCACCAACTTCCCAAATTGTCGGGAGGGGACTTGGAGCCAAAGTCGGTTTGATCACTGATGGCCGCTTTTCAGGCGCATCTCGGGGCATCAGCATTGGTCATATATCCCCCGAAGCAGCTGAGGGAGGCCCAATCGCTTTCGTGGAAGATGGAGATATCATCGAGTTGGATTTGAACAATCGTAAAATCGAATTGGAAATTTCCGATGAAGAATTCGAAAAACGTAAAGCAAATTGGAAAGGCTTCGAGTCAAAAGTTAGAACAGGCTATTTAGCACGTTATTCCAAACTTGTGACGAATGCCAGCTCAGGCGGAGTGATGAAAGTTTAATTCAAGGAAGATACTAAAACATGGTGGCAGAATGAAATGGATTCTGTTACCATGTTTCTTTTTGCGGCGTAAATGAATCTTTGATCATTGATACATAAACTTGAACGCCGAATTTGCAAAGCTCTAAGCGTCATTTTTGCATGTGCACATAAGAATATAGTATGATTAATCTAATTGAAGAATTGTAATCAAGGGGGTTTTTTTATGTCGATGGCATATGATGAATATATGAAACAAATGGTGAAGCCAATGCGTGCGGAACTGGTGCAAGCAGGTTTTGAGGAGTTGGAATCCGCTGAAGCGGTTGAAAACTTTATGGATTCAGTAGAAGGTACGACACTTGTCGTCGTAAATTCTGTTTGTGGCTGTGCTGCCGGGTTAGCCCGTCCAGCTGCTACCCAAGCCGTACTCCAGGCAGACAATAAGCCTGATCATCTCGTAACAGTATTTGCCGGACAAGATAAGGAAGCTACAGCTAAAATGCGGGAATACTTCAATGGAATCGAACCTTCTTCACCATCCATGGCTCTCTTAAAGGGCAAAGAGGTTTTACATTTCATTCCTCGCCATGATATAGAGGGACAGCCAATGGAAGCTATTATGGAAAATTTATTGGCAGCATTCAGTCAAGTAAATAAGTGATGAAGCGGAATGTCCTGGAAACAGGGCATTCTTTTCAAATTTATAAGAGTATGAAGGGGTAGGATTCATGTTTGTCACTACAGTAGGAAGAGCCGATAAAGAAACGATTATATTAGCCGAAAAGTTAGCTGAAGAATTACAGATCCCCTTTATAGCGCGAAGAAAACGATCGGTGAGAGCTATCCAATCGGAACATAATGAGGAGGATTGCCTCGTTTTTGGTAAAAAGCGGATGGAGTTATATCGGTACCAAGAAAAAGAACCATTCTTTTTTCACCCTAACCTTGCAATGATCCGTTTAAAAAGAATACTTCGGGGCGAAGGTGATCCATTTCTCATTGCCGGAGATATAAATGAAGGGAATTCTGTGCTTGATTGTACAATGGGCTTGGGCTCTGATGCGATTGTCGCAAGTTTTGCAGTGGGTGAAAATGGACAGGTTGTTGCATTGGAAGGAAATCAATATTTGGCCTTGCTCGTGGACCATGGTATGAAGACATGGGAGAATGCAGAAGAAAAGATGATTTCTGCGATGAGAAGAATAGAGGTCATTCAAGCGGATCATTACGAAATATTGAAGTCAATGCCGGATAATCATTTTGATGTCGTATATTTCGATCCCATGTTTGAGGAAACGATTCAGGAATCAAATGGAATCAAAGGATTGACTCATTTTGCGGAAGGTAAGGATTTATCAATGGAAATAATGAAAGAAGCCAAGCGGGTTGCGCGAAAGCGAGTCGTGTTGAAAGACCATTTCCGCAGCTCCCGCTTCGAGGAATTTGGGTTTGAGGTAGTAAAGAGAAAAACATCCAAATTTCATTTTGGCTTCATTTCCATTCTGTGATCAGGATTTATAATCTGTCTCGTCCAGACCCATGGCACAGCCTTCCCGGCTTGAATCTGCAGCACCATAATTCGAGCCATCAGGGTTGATTTGAATGGCTTGGACATTCCCTATAGAGTGGGGAACTTCATTAAAGGCAAAGCCCATTGCTTCCAAGTGACCTTTGCTGGTCATATCCATTCCTGCTTCCCATTCAATATGAGGGCCCATTGGAGTGAAAATTCTAGGTTCTTCAATGGCTGCTTTCAAGTCCATTTTTAAATCGAGTACATTGATGATTGTTTGAACGACAGAACTGATGATGGTTGGTCCTCCAGGGGATCCCAGCGTCAAGATCGGCTCGCCGTCTTTAAAGATGATGGTCGGGCTTTTACAACTGACAGGGCGTTTATTGGGCTGTACTTCATTCATGCCCCCTGGAATGGAATCGAAATCAGTCAGTTCGTTATTCAGCATGAAACCATAGTCGGAAACCATTATGCCCGAACCGAATGGATGCTCCACTGTAGAAGTGCATGCTGCGATATTCCCCCATCTGTCACGGACAGTGAAATGTGTCGTTTCACTGATATCTTCGTCATTTGGTTGTAGAATGACTTCCCTTTCTTTCACGGAATCATATATCCAAGGGTTTCCGAAGTCAATGGCATTATTCCTTGCTTTGAAATTAATGAACGAGCGGCGTTTAGCTATATATTCATCATGCATTAGACCCGCCAATGGCAATTCGGCAAATTCGGGATCAGCAAGAAATGCCTTTTTGTCTGTAAATGACAGGCGCATCGCTTCTGCAATTAAGTAATATTTTTCCCAAGAACGGACGTCATATTGTTCGATCTGGAAGCTCTCCAATATTTTTAGGATTTGGATGACCGTGAATCCGCCCGCACTAGGGGCCATAGATGATGCAATTCGATAATCCTTATAAGTCCCATACATTGGTTCATCAATGGTCGCTTCATAGTCCTTTAAATCAGAAAGTTCCATGAACCCTCCAAGTTCCTGGATACAGGAAATGATGCCCTCTCCGATTTCACCCTCATAAAAAGCGGAAATCCCTTCTCGTTGTAATATCCGATAGGTATTCGCCAATTTTTCTTTTATCAGTAAATCGCCATCCTGATATGGCTTTCCGTTTGGCATGAAGAACTTACGGGCTTCCTCGCCCAATCGGTATTCAAAGTTTTTAAGGGCATCGCAAAGAACCCAATTGACGGGAACCCCCTTTTCTGCGAATTCAATGGAGGGCTCGATAAGGTCAGCTAATGGCTTACTTCCATATTCGTTGAGTGCTTTATCCATAGCTTTCAGTATTCCAGGAACGCCAACTGCTGTAGCCTTGATCGAACGTTCTTTAAATGGGATGACTTCCCCTTTTTCATTTAGAAACATGTCTGGATGCGCGGCTTTAGGTGCCCTTACATGGCCATCGAATATTTTTGTATCCTTATCTTTAGCGTTATATACCATAAGGAAACCACTGCCGCCGATACCAGTCATCATGGGTTCTACAATATTTAGGGCAAATTGGATGGCGACCGCCGCATCGACTGCATTTCCACCTTCACGTAATATTTTTTCCCCGATGGAAGTGGCTACGGGATGAGCGGTAACGACCATTCCGGCCTTCCCTGTGGCGGTTTCCTTCTTGTAATCCTTATCTTTAGTGTTTTCATTGTTGTTTTTCAAAATGATTCCTCCAGTATTCAGTCCTTTTATCTGCCAAAATGTAAGCTTTATGTGAAAGAAAAACCTTGCCATTGGAGATAAATGACAAGGGATTTTTCGTAGGTATTTATTCTTAATCAGTAAATGTTAAATATACGAAAAATGCTAATGTTACAAGACATAAAGCCACCATGGCAGTCGTAGTTAAAGCCATATAAGACCCCTCCTTAAAAAGACTTGAATCTAATTATGTTCTCCAAATATCGTCAAAATCCTTCATCAAAATGTAGAATTGTTGATATTTAGTAAAAAGTTAGGGTTAATAAAGTTTATATAGGTATATATCCTTTTTTTTGATTTTTAAAACATGGGTACCTATATATTAGTAATTACTAAAAAATAAAAGTATACTAAATATAAAGATAATACAAAAAAAGGAGGGGGAGTGTGAGTTGAAAGCAGCGATTTGGATCAGGAAAAGTCTCGTCATTTTATTATCCGTTTTGACGTTTGGTCTTGTCACGCCTTCAGAGCTGGCGTGGCTTGCTGAAGCCAATTCGTTAAAGGATACTAAAAAAGGGTTAGTGGATGAAGAAGGGTTAGCCTACCTTTCTTCACAGCAACCGATTGAACTTAAGGAGGAATTCAACCGGGAAGAATTTTTATCGGGCATACTGAATAAAGCAGAGGTAAACGCATTTATGAAGTTTGGCGATAAGATCAATCCTAAAATTGGCGATGAGTTCAAAATGACCATCTTACCAAAAATGGAAGAAGCCATTACGGAAATGGCTGCCCAATTTCCAGATGAAAAATTACAGCAATTAACGATCACTGAGCAGCCGAGTGCGGGCAGGGCCGAGAAAATTTTTCATATTTATGATTCAAACAGCGGCAAGGATATTATCAGATTCCATGTCAGGCAGGAAAATCCACCAATGGAAGGGTATTGGTTCGATTTTCACTATCATACCCATCATGATTCATTTGCCACCCATTATGATATAGGGAAAATATATTGGGACAAAAATACGCCCCCAGAGTGGACGAGTAAACAAAGGCTCTCATAATGGATCGATTCTTTGATTTTATATATGTGTAAGAGTATGATGAGAATGAAAATTCTAATAGGCATTAAATGATACGTTGTCATGCAACGTATTTATTTTGTGTTTAAAATAAAGTAGAGTTTTTAACATTACTGGGAACAATGTTATTTTATACGGTTTTCTAATTATGCAGGTATAGTAGCAGAGGAGTCTTTATCATGTCAGAGTTGTTAAATAATATCATTCAAACATATGCCCAATTTTTTGACTGGCATATGTGGGTGGAGGTTTTATCCGACCCAGTAAGCTGGGGATTGATTGGAACGCTCGTTTTAATGGAAGGATTACTATCGGCGGATAACGCTTTGGTATTAGCTGTAATGGTCAGGCACCTTCCGGATAAACGACGGAAAAAAGCACTTTTTTATGGTTTATTAGGCGCATACGCTTTTAGATTTATAGCGATTGGAATCGGTGTTTTCCTCATTAAGCTTTGGTGGGTGAAGGTGATTGGAGCAGCCTACCTTGGTTGGCTCTCATTTAAATACTTTCGGGATAAAAGAAAAAAACAAGCTGGCATTGATGAAGATATCCAGGGAATGAGTAACAACAGCTTGTTGATCCGAATCTTTGGTACATTTTGGGGGACGGTTGCGGCAGTGGAATTGATGGATATAGCATTTTCCGTCGATAGTGTCTTGGCCGCTTTCGGGGTGAGTGAAAAAGTCTGGGTCCTTTTGGCCGGTGGGATGATTGGTGTCTTGATGATGCGGGGAGTGGCGGGGTTATTTTTAAAATTGATAGATAAGGTTCCTGAATTGGAAACTGCCGCTTACATTCTTATCGGATTCATTGCTATAAAAATGCTAATTGCCGTTGCAGGGATCGAAATCCCGCCTGCGATATTTTTTACCCTTATTTTAATGATTTTCGGCACCACGATTGTATTTCATTTGAAGAAAGGGAAAAAGCGTAAAGAACATGGTTGATCACCATTTAAAAAAGCAGACATCAAAAATGATGTCTGCTTTTTTTTTGGAGAATATCAAGTAATTGAAGAAGGGCGGTAAATGTAGTGAAGAAAAGCAAAGGCAATAAGAAGGTAAGCCAAAGAGAAGGGAGTAGTGGATGCAGTAGTAGGCCAAAGAAAATGGAGAACAGAAAAAGGTCGAGAATGATGAACACCTTCAAACTGTAAATATCAAGGACTTCATCAGCAAGTTCCCGGTTCTCATTCAAGCTGGCTTTTTTATTATTGGTTTCCATGCAATCACCCTAAACCTTATACAATTATATACTATTGATATATGAAAAGACTGGAAAAATGGTTCTTCTCAAGGAAGAGCTGCGACAAAATTACCATAAAAACATAGAGTTTTTACACTAAGCTAATATGTTATACTAATATAATAGTGTGGAAGATTCAGAGACTTTAAAATACATATACACTCTTAACGATTATGAGAAATGAAGAAAGGGGAGAAGATTGTGAAAAGTAAAAAATGGTTAACTTTACTTGCATTATTTGCCTTTCTCCTCTCAATGCTCTCCTATTCCCTAGCGAAAGATGAAGGAGTAAAATGGCGGAATTTGCCCAAAGATAACCTCTTAAGACAAGCTGAATTTTTTAAGGATAATAAAGAATTACAAAGAATATTTTTATTTCCAGAAGGGGAATACGATGAAAAGGAAGCACTGAAAATTGTAGGAACCATTGATAAATTGCCTCATTCCCTTTTAGTAAAAACTGCTGACAGCGGTGTAAGGATCAAACTCTTTAATGGTTCTTTAACTGAAAATCGATCTGCGGCTAAATTAAAGGGGAAAACGCCGCGTGGTTATTTGAATAAAAAAACAACTTGGGATGATGTGCCTGGGATGGGGGGATCTCATACTGTATTGGTTAAAATCGGAGCGAGCGATAAAGGTAAAGGGCATGGCTCCGTAAATCTGGAACTGCATGAGTTAGGGCATTCCATTGATAATATAGTTTATGGTGGGATTCGTGAAGACATGGATTACTTGAAGATTTGGGGTAAGGAAGTGAATGGACTGTTCCCTGGACAGTCGTATTTTTCCAATTACCCTGAGGAATACTTTGCAGAAACGTTTGCCATGTTTTATGTGAATTTCGAACAAAATCAATTACTTAAACAAAAAGCACCCGAGACTTATAATTTTATTAAACAATTAGATTAACCATTGGACTATAATACGTTAAAATAAGGAGAATGAAAGAAGAAAAGGTGGTTTATCATGAAGCAATATTTAGATTTATGTAAGCATGTGCTCGAGAATGGCACTCAAAAAGGAGATCGTACGGGAACAGGAACGATCAGTACCTTTGGATATCAAATGAGATTCAATTTAAAAGATGGATTCCCTGTACTTACAACGAAAAAGGTTAGTTTAAAAGCGATTATCCATGAACTATTATGGTTTTTGAAGGGCGATACAAATGTTGGCTACCTTCAGGAAAATAACGTGCGCATTTGGAATGAATGGGCTGATGAAAAGGGAGAATTAGGTCCGATTTATGGCCATCAATGGCGTTCTTGGGGAACGGCTGATGGAAGGCAAATCGACCAAATCAGTGAATTGATTGAACAAATCAAAACGAATCCAAATTCAAGAAGGCTGATAGTGAGTGCTTGGAATGTTGGGGAACTGGACGAAATGGCCTTGCCACCTTGTCATGCATTCTTTCAATTCTATGTGGCTGATGGCAAGCTTTCGTGCCAGCTATATCAACGTTCAGCAGACGTTTTTTTAGGTGTTCCTTTTAATATAGCTTCGTATGCGCTATTAACAATGATGATCGCCCAGGTGTGTGATTTGGAAGTTGGCGAATTTGTACATACTTTTGGGGATGTCCACATCTATTCTAACCACCTTGAACAAGTTGAACTGCAGTTGACACGTGATCCCAAACCATTGCCGATCATGAAAATAAATCCGGAAGTGAAAAATATCTTTGATTTTAGCTTCGAGGACTTCGTTCTGGAAAATTACGAAGCTCATCCCCATATAAAAGGTGAGGTTAGCATATGATATCGTTGATAGTCGCTATGGATCAAAACCGTGTAATCGGGAATAATAATCAACTGCCATGGCATTTACCGGCAGATTTGCAGTATTTTAAAAAAGTGACGATGGGCCATCCAATCATCATGGGCCGAAAAACATTTGAATCAATCGGAAGGGTACTGCCTGGCCGTGAAAATGTCATCGTTACCCGTAATCCGGAGTATAAAGCGGAAGGCTGTTTAGTTTTACATGATACTTTAGAGATCAAAACGTTTGCAGACAACAGTAGGGATGAAGTATTCGTTATTGGCGGAGCCGAAATCTTCAAGGAAATCCTTCCTTATACCGATCGCCTGTATATAACGGAAATTCATGAAACCTTTGAAGGTGATACGTTCTTTCCCGTGATTGATGAAAATGAATGGGATAAAATCTCCTCAAACCCAGGAAGCATCGATGAAAAAAATCGATATGCACATGATTTTATTATTCTACAAAAAAAATAAACGATAAATCCGATTATGGAAAAATGACCATAATCGGATTTTTTTGTATGGAACGAACAAAAGAATGAATTTTTAGAAAAATCAATTACATTAATGTCAGTAAAGTGCTATAATGATTGAATCGATTAGGAAGGAAATGAGGTATTGTTATGAATCAGACTGCATCCATGAATAGGGGGATCCAATTGGAAGATATTCTAATTGCCTATAGAGAACTAAAAGAGATCGTTTTACACACTCCTTTACAAAAAAATCAGAGGCTCTCTGAAAAATATGAATGTAATGTATATTTAAAACGCGAGGATCTTCAACATGTACGTTCCTTTAAATTAAGAGGGGCTTACTATAAAATGAAAAGCTTGACCGAGGAAGAGACGAAGAATGGAGTCGTTTGTGCCAGTGCAGGAAACCATGCACAGGGAGTTGCGTTTTCATGCAGTCAATTAGGTATCCACGGGAAGATTTATATGCCTGCTACGACACCAAGGCAAAAAGTCGATCAAGTTCAGCTATTCGGTAGGGATAATGTGGAAATCATCCTGATTGGAGATACATTCGATGATGCATTTGCCAAGGCGATGGAATGCTGTGAAAAAGAAGAACGTTCCTTTATCCATCCATTTGACGATGAAAAGGTAATCGCAGGGCAGGGTACAACGGCCGTAGAAATCCTGAATGATTGTGAAGATGGAATCGACTATGTATTTGCAGCTATCGGCGGTGGTGGTTTAATGGCCGGATTATCAAGTTATTTCAAATCGGTTTCACCAAAAACGAAATGCATTGGAGTGGAGCCGCTTGGTGCTGCTTCGATGAAATACTCCTTTGATGAAGGAAAAGTTTCTGAACTTGAAAGCATAGATACATTTGTTGACGGAGCAGCTGTCAAGTGTGTGGGGCAGATGACATATCAGCTCTGTAAGGAAAACCTGGAAGATATCGTTGTCGTTCCTTCAGGGCAAATCTGCACGACGATTCTCGATTTATATAATCAGCATGCGATTGTCGCTGAGCCGGCAGGGGCTATATCTGTAGCCGCTTTGGATTTGTACAAAGAACAAATCAAAGGCAAAACGGTTGTTTGCATGGTCAGCGGAGGGAATAACGACATTGGGCGCATGCAGGAAATTAAGGAAAAATCCTTATTATATGAAGGACTGCTTTATTATTTTATCGTGAATTTCCCACAACGCGCTGGAGCTTTAAGGGAATTCCTTGATGAGGTGTTAGGACCGAATGACGATATTAGCCGTTTTGAATATACGAAGAAAAACAATAAAGAAAGCGGGCCGGCCCTTGTTGGTGTTGAGCTGAAGGATAAGAATGATTATGAAGGTCTCATTCTAAGAATGAACAAAAAAGGATTCTCTTTCGTTGAAGTCAATAAGGACAGTAATTTATTTCATTTATTGATTTAATCATGGACAAAGTGTTAAATTAGGATAGAATAATACTTATGTTTTTACATTTTATTCTACCTCCCCGTCGATCCGGGCTTACTGTCGATAATTGTTACCATTCTATGACGAATTGCCAGTGCTCTTTCAATTGGTTGGAAGTGGTATTATAATCGGGGTAGGGATAATTACAACACCAAAGGGGATGTATCCATGTCGAACATTGGAGTACCTGGTCTAATTCTCATCTTAATATTGGCATTAATTATTTTTGGACCGAAGAAACTTCCAGAGATAGGCCGTGCTTTTGGACAGACACTTCGTGAATTTAAAAAATCCACGAGTGACTTAACAAAAGATGATTATGAAGAAGATAAAAAAATAAAACAAAAAAATCATGAATGATTGAATGCTGGGCGTAAGATGGAATCGTCTTGCGCCTTTTTGCTGGAACAAAGATACGGATTTTCAGATGAAGGCGTGATCAACTTTGGAAGATAAAGAATTAAATATTATCGATCATCTCGATGAATTGAGAAAACGGCTCATCATTACAGCTGTTGCTTTTGTCATCTTTTTTATTGCCAGTTTTATTTATGTAGAAGAGATTTATAAATGGTTCGTGAAGGATCTAGATTTTGACCTGATGGTATTGGGACCAAGTGATATTATCTGGATTTACTTTATGCTCTCAGGCGTCGTAGCCATTGCGGCAACGATACCGGTAATTGCTCTGCAAATCTGGTTATTCGTTAAACCCGCTTTGATGCCAAATGAAGTAAGGGCGACCCTTGCCTATATTCCAGCGCTTTTCTTGCTTTTTATCGGAGGGCTTGCTTTTGGTTATTTTGTCATCTTCCCGACCATTCTTCAATTTTTGATTCAATTGGGCGATGGGATGTTCATAACCAGTTTTACAGCGGATAAGTACTTTTCATTCGTATTTAATATGACGATACCTTTTGCTATTTTATTTGAGCTTCCTGTCGTTACCATGTTTTTGACCTCCATTGGAATAATTAATCCTTATGTGCTTCAAAAGCTAAGGAAGTATGCTTACTTTGTACTGGTTGTCATTGCGATATCGATAACGCCGCCTGACTTTATGTCAGACTTTATGGTAATGGTTCCACTGCTGTTATTATACGAAATCAGTATTTCATTATCTAAAGTTGTCTATAAACGCAGGGTGAAGCGTGAAAGTTTGCGGGAAGAATCATTAAACAACGAGGAAGGTTTATAAAAAAAGACCCTTGAATGCATTTGGCCTGCAGTATCCCGAATAATGGACACTTAAAAAAGATCCCTTATTGGACTTACCCCCTTCTAGTAGACAGTTTAAAAAAGACTAGGTAACCATCGAGATTCGATATTCAATCGGAGCTCGATGGTTCATTCGTTTTTGGAACCGTTTGCGTTATGGAAAGATGTAAATTTTAATTGCTAGAATCTGTTCTTCTTCTATTTGAAAATGATTGAGATAAAACATATTAGATATAAAATGAGAGCAGAATGATTCGACACAGGCGTTGTCATGGCAGTTTCCTTTGCGAGAGTGGCTGCAGATATGGGCACCTGCCTGTTGAAGTCTAGGATGATAAACATGAGATGTGTATTGGAATCCTTAATCTGTTCCGTATACATCTCTTTTTTTGTGGTTCACAAAAAAGCATTCCCTCGTAAGGGTAATTGTCATGCGAGGGTAACCTTATTCCTTGTGCTATATGTTAATCTGTTGTATCCGTTCACGAATATATCGTCCTTTGAAAGACGGAATTGTCTTTGAGTATTTGTTGAACGCCAATTATAGTAGCTGGAGCGATTTAACTGAGCAATGATAATAAGCCAGATTACTTTGAATGGAGAATGTAGTCCTTCAATAATCTCGTACTTATTCGTCTGAAAAAGGAGACCTCCTGATAGATTTGGATACTGCTTTTTTAAGTAAGGCACCTGGGCCTTAGTATTCCAATACTTCTTCCACGCTATCGAATTTTTTTTACGAGAAACCGACCCCTACAAGGTTTTTTTAGCCCTTGTTACCACTGCTTTTTCCCGTTGAGTCTAAAAAAACCGTCAGTATCTTGATATTTTCGCACCCAATCCATTAACTGCGTTTTACTTTTAGGCTCTTTTCGTAAAGATTGTTGTTTTTAAAACGAAACTATTTAAGGTTGATTGGAGCGGAAAGCGAGCATCTGGAGGGGAAATCAACCACAACTCACTACCTGGTAAATAGCAACAAAGTATGTGAAAACAGCCTACTTTTAAGATCATATTTCCTTCAATAGCAGATTGGCTGCCCCAATTATTTATATAACTTTGGACAACCTGGATCTTGAATTCCTTGGAATAAGTTAAAATTCATCCCCCTTTTTTAGCCATAATAAAGTCCCCTCCAAGTAATAGTGTAACATCCATGTTTTTTCATGGACTTTTTACACTTTCTACTTTAAGGGGATAATATCACTTATGGGTCTTTTTTTTAATCGATGTCAAGCTTGATTTGTCTGTTTTTTACACATTTGAATATTTATAATTTTGGATTTATTGTGTATAATGTAAGCAATCGGTTAAAAATGAGGATTGATATATTGATGTTCAAATGCTTGGAATTCAAAGATTGTTTTGGACATAAGGTCACCATTTCAGAAATACCTGTCTTACTGCCTAGTGATCCGAATTTTTTTATGTTGACCGTGCGTTTGGAAGTATTTGTAAAGAAAGTTTTTGCTAATAAAGATCATAAAGAAAATTACTCATTTAAGCATTACTTAGCATCCGTACTCAAATGGCCCGTTTATAACAAGATTTTCTTTGGGGGCTTACTCAATAATGCGTGATGCGGACTGACCCATAGCTAACTTCTCCGATAAAAGAGATACCACGAATGCCGTGTTAATCGGCATGCGTTCGGGTTAGCTCATGGGTCGGTTTTTTTTTGTGATCATTTCAATAGATGAGTATTCTCTCACTTGAAAAAGATAACATTTGGTTTGAATGCGTACCTTTAATAGGTATAATACAATAGATATGTTAATTAGGGATGTGTAATCATGAATAAAGTAAAAATAGTAACAGACTCAACAGTTGATATGACACCGGAAGAACTAGAATATTATGATATAACAATGGTTCCTTTATCGATCTATATAGATGGGGAAACTTTTTTGGATAAGGTTGAAATAGAACAAGAAGAATTCCTGAAAAGGATGAACCGATCAAAAGAACTTCCAAAAAGCTCACAACCAGCCGCAGGTACCTTTGTGGAGGTATATAATGAACTTGGAAAAGACGGCAGTGAGATTATTTCCATTCATATGACAGGTGGCATGAGCGGCACTGTACGCTCAGCGGAAAGTGCAGCAAGCATGTCTGAATCGAAGGTTACCGTTTTTGACTCGAAATTCATTTCAAAAGCAATGTCATTCCAGGTGATCGAGGCAGCGAAGATGGCGAAGGAAGGGAAATCCGTAGCAGAGATAATCGATCGCTTGAAACACATTAAAAAGCAGTCAAGTTTAATCATTGTCATAGAAACACTTGATAACCTCGTTAAAGGCGGAAGGATTGGCAAAGTTTCTGCATTTATCGGTTCACTGCTGCACATAAAGCCGATTGCACTTCTGGACGATGGTGTCCTGAATCCTGTATCCAAAGCCAGGAGCCAGTCACAGGTAGTGAAGTTCATCATTAAGAAATTCAAAGAAGATACACAAGGCAAAAAAATTAGCGGCATTGGTTTTGTACATGCAAATGGTTTTGAAATCGCAGATAAAGTCCGCCAGGCCATTGCAGATTTAACAGGGTATCAAGACATAAAGATAGAAGCAACCACTGCCGTTGTCAGTACCCATACAGGTGAAGGCGCCATGGCAATCATGTATTATTGGGACTGATAAGGATAAAGCTGCATGATTGCGTACTGGAGATGTCTTTCATTTGTAAAATTGTCTTAAATTCGTAAAAGTGTTGCTGTCCTCATTCCTATTGGTCTGTTAGAATAAATAAAGTAACAGAATATTTTATACATAAAGGACGGGGTAGGGATGAGAAAGCTGCGTTTGCGTATGGCAGCTATGGGGGCATCTATTTTATTGCTGTTGACAGCATGCGGTTCCAATGGTGTACCTGATGCCAAAAATTGGGATCTTGAGGATTTTAGTTACATTGATCAGGAAGGTAAAGCTTTTTCAAAAAGTGATCTAAAAGGTAAGGTTTGGGTTGCGGATTTTATATTCACCAGCTGCAAGACGGTCTGTCTGCCCATGACTTCCAATATGACGAAACTGCAGCAGCAATTGAAGGATGAAGGTATATCTGATGTTGAGTTCGTTTCATTTTCTGTCGACCCGGAGATTGACAAGCCTGATGTTTTAAAAAAGTATGGTGACCAATTTAATGTCGATTACAGCAATTGGCATTTTCTAACCGGTTATGGTCAGGAAGAAATTGAGCGGTTTGCACGGGATAACTTTAAACTAATCGTCAAAAAACCAGAGACGGGAGATCAGGTGATTCATGGGACCAGCTTTTTTCTAATTGATCAAAAAGGAAAGATCATGAAGGATTATACAGGTCTGCAGGATATTCCCTTTGATGAAATTATTAAGCATATTAAAATTTTACAGAATTATTGAACAGGTTAAATGACCTGTTCTTTCTGTTTTCATCTATTCATACGGATTTCTGGTAGGGCCCATTAACGCTGGTGAAAATGAGGTAAGTGGTTTTGAAGAATCAGGAGAAGTGAAGAATGATTTTACATGCTCAGTACATGCTAAATTTTATAGGACTAGCTTTTATTCCTTGCATTTTTCATATTGTATAGTAAGGAATGCTCAAGTAAGGTATATTGTTTGCAATTATTCGTTTTCTTCATGATATAATACATGGGTAGGAAGGTGAGGGTCATGAGGTACAGAATCACCTGTCTTTTCATATGCCTAGTTTGGATTTCAGGCTGCGGCCAAAGTGAAACGGCCTCAAATCAGCCAACTATTCAGCAGAAAAGCAGAGTTGAGCTGAGTAAAAAGGAAACAATTCCTGCCAGCTTTTTTCCGGACCCTGTGAAAATCGTATCGATAGGCGATTCCTTGACTCAAGGTGTCGGTGATAGTAAAGATAATGGCGGGTATCTTCCTTATTTACAAAATAAGCTGGTAAAAGAACCATCGATTACTTCCGTTGAGATGATTAATCATGGCATACGTGGAAATAGGACCGACCAACTATTGAAAAGACTGGATAAAGCTAGGATTAAAGAAGACATAAAACAAGCTGACTCGATTGTTGTCACGATCGGTGGAAATGATATCATGAAGGTCTTTAAACAGAATTTCTCCAATTTGGAACTGAATCAGTTTGATTCGGCTAAATTAGGGTATGAAAAAAGATTGAGGCAAATACTCGATAAGATCCGTTCCGAAAATGATCATGCCCAAATTTACCTGGTGGGCGTATATAATCCCTTTTCCAAATGGTTCGCAGATTTTTATGAACTTGATATGATCATGAATGATTGGAATGAAAGCGGGAAAGAGATTATTGAAGAATATGATTCAGCCTATTTTATTGAAATAGCAGATATTTTCAAGGATTCCAAAGAGGATTTGCTTTATGATGAGGATTATTTTCATCCAAATGACCGCGGATATGAATTAATCGCGACAAGAATCTACAATGATATGGATATTACCACTATCGGAAAGGACACATTGGAAGCGAGTGCCAAAGGAGATGATGACCAAGAATGACAAATATCAAATGGAAGACTATGTTTATTTCCCTATTAGCCCTAAACATCCTGGTCATCGTGTTTGTTTTGATTTTAGTTAATTTGCCGACTAAAGATAAAGAACTGATACCAAAAGTAAGCCACGAAGAAGATATCCAATTTCAAATTCACACGAATCGGGAAGATCTGACAAGATTAATTAACCAGTATCTTGATAAAGAAGGCCTGACGGGATCCTTTCATTACGAAGTATATTTAACGGATGAAGTCGAGTTATACGGTACAATGCCATTTTTCAATCGTGAAGTGGAAATGAAATTGACTTTTGAACCAATCGCCCAAAAGAATGGGGATTTGATCTTAAAGCAAAAATCAATTGCCATCGGACAAATGAACTTACCTGTTTCATATGTAATGAATATAATAAATGAGCGTTATAACATGCCGGATTGGGTAAGCATCAACCCAAATGACGAAAGTATTTATGTCTCATTACAGGATATGGAATTGAAAAGCGACATTAGGGTCAAGGCGAAAAAATTCGATCTTAAAAATGACGACATTTCATTTTTATTGACCATCCCATCATCATTACAGTGATAGGGAGTAAATGAATAAAAAACCAGGATCATTTCATCCTGGTTTTTTATTCATTTATGGAGAGAGTGTTACGGTTTCCAGCGTGGATGGTTCCCGATTCAATCCGATTAAATAAATGGTTGAGGGAGTATTTTTGCGGAAACTATTATTTGGCAAATGAAGCGCAATCTCTTTAGTCCCAGCTTTCCTCACTTCAAAGTCGACTATCATGGGATGTAAATTAAGATAATCGCTTGCTTTCCTGAAATGGAGATTTTCAAAAACGACATCACCATCTTTGACGGCAATATCTACCGAGGGTAAATCATCTGAAAGATGGATGAATCGAACCTTGGCTTCATTTTGAGGAACAAACGGATTATCTTCGAAAGTTAACATATTCAACGACCCGTTAGCCAAGGTAGCGGCTATGGTATAGGACCTCCCGCTTTCGAGCGTCACTTTACGGCTCAAAAGTGAGGTGCCTTGCCCGCTGCGGTAAATACCCAATTGGTAATTGCCGGGGGGGAATGTCGAATAATCATTGTTCTCTTTAAATGAGAAATTTTTAAGAATACGCATTTCATTTAAATAAACATCAAACGATGGAGCTGTTGGGGCAGCATGAATAATGCGAACTTGTGCAGGCAGTATGACATTCATTTGTTCAAATCTCAATTGTTGTGCTTCTTTTTCGAGACTTTTCAAATGCTTATGGTAATAATAATCATGCAAATGCGGATTGCTGTATTTATAATAAGACGATAGTAAATCATAAGTTATCGCTTTTTGTAAATATGATTGTTTATCGCTCATTTCTTACACCTCTCATTTTTCCATAATGATCTCATCATATGGTGATATGCTTGGACGTGTGTCTGGACCATTTTCGTTAATAGGGACTTATCGGCATATTATTTTACAGGGCAAAATAAAAGCGTTAAAATGCATTCAATGGTTTGTTTGTAAAAAAGGGGGATTTTCATTTGACAAAGCAATTAGGGAAAGCAACATTCGCAGGTGGATGTTTTTGGTGCATGGTGAAACCGTTCGATGAGCAGCCTGGCATCGAATCCGTTATCTCGGGTTATACGGGCGGGACTACGGAAAATCCTACTTACAAAGAAGTTTGTTCTGAAACCACGGGACATTATGAGGCTGTTCAGATCACCTTTGATCCAAGCGTATATCCATATGAAAAAATAATCGAGATGTTTTGGCAGCAAATTGACCCGACAGATGCTGGAGGGCAGTTTCATGACCGGGGAAGTTCTTATCAAACGGCCATTTTTTATCATGACGAAAACCAACGTGAAATTGCTGAAGGATCCAAAGCTAAGCTGCAGGCAAGCGGGAAATTTTCCAAACCGATTGTAACGCCGATTATACCAGCTCAAGCGTTTTATCCAGCTGAGACATATCACCAGCATTATTATAAAAAGCAACCTGAGCATTATGAAAGATATTCGATTGGCTCAGGCCGAAAAGCATTTATAAAACATCACTGGGGGGAAAAAATGAAAAGTAAAGAAGAATTAAAACAGAAACTTTCAGCGATTCAATTTGAGGTAACGCAAAATAATGGTACGGAACCAGCATTTAACAATGAATATTGGAACTTGAAGGAGGAAGGGTTATATGTGGACATCGTTTCAGGTAAACCTCTTTTCACTTCAAAGGAAAAGTTTGATTCAGGCTGCGGTTGGCCAAGCTTTACTAAACCGCTAAAGGAAGAGGAAGTGGTGGAAAACCTCGATACGAGTTACGGTATGAGAAGAATCGAGGTCCGCTCAAAAACTGCCGATTCTCATCTTGGTCATGTTTTTAATGATGGACCGGGACCATCGGGATTACGCTATTGCATCAATTCTGCCTCATTGAAGTTCATCCCGCTCCAAGATCTGGAAAAAGAAGGATTCGGAGAATACAAAAAGCTTTTTGATTGAATGGCACCCCCCTACCTGATAATGATAGGGGGGTCTTTATTATTGGATAGGATTCAATCGGTGATGATCGATGCGATCCGGACATATGGAATGATGGTAAGATCCATTGCTTTAGTTCTGCCAGTCACCTCAAAACGGACCTTATGTGAACCGGGAGGAAGCCCATTTGTGACAAATAAATATCTTTCACGGGCAAACGGCCACCACGTATTCAAAGTCGTGGTTTCATTTCCATCGATCCATACTTTAACTTCCCCGCCATCGGGACTCCTGAGCAGCTTCACTCCAAGCATACTTCCATTGAAGTTATATTCAATCACACTGCCCTTTTCACTACTAGTAAAATAGCCGCCCCTTGGACGGAAACCGTTCATTTTTTCATAGTGGTCAATCTCCGATAATTTAATATCAGAATGGGCATGAAGCTTAGATGGAAGGGCTGCAACAGTCTTCCCACGTTTTATATTATCCAGGAAGCGTTCATAAATTGCATTAGCATAAAATTGATAACCCAGCCCATTTGGATGAATCAGATCTCTGGTCAATTGCTTTTCCGTATATCCTGAATCTTTGAATATTGGACGCATATCCACATTAGTTGCACCATAATGTTTGGATAAAAGTCCGATGGCTGATGCAAATTCCTCATATTTCAAGGAACTCTCTGTTATTGTGAATAATTCGGCATTAGGGTTGAGACGTTTTGCCTTTCTCATTAAAGCTTCATATGTCATGGTAAAATCATCGACATTCATATATTTGCGGTCATTTTCACCGAAAATGAAGAATATCAAATCTTTATGATCATGCTGCCTTCTTTGGGAAAGCTTAAATAGACCTTCAAAAGCAGTGGATCCGCTTTGGACAACGTACTCTCCGTGTAAAGGAATATCATTGGTTTTGATCATCATATTTTCTAACTGTTTGAACCATGTTAGATTAGGATTTTCAGCTCCTGACCCTCTTCCGATACTGTCACCAATAACGAGATACTGAATGGGCTGGCCTGATTGGAATTTTTGATAAACATTTACTGAATCATCTGATCCATATGTTTTAGGAGCTTTCTGAAGGACATAGCAGATGAGAAGGATCGTGGCGATTGCAGCGAAAGGGATGAAGGATTTTGCGTTCTTTTTCAAAATTATGTTCCCCCGTATTAACCTTTTATGTATCTATATAGGAATGAGATAGCTTAAAGAGGCTAAGAAATGTTTTTTCCTTATTATATCCCAATTTTAACACAATAAATATAAAACGTTTTTTTGACATTTTTCATGTTGCTCTTGGTGGTTCGCCTATTGTATGTATAACGGTTCTGAAGGTGTTGATTCGAGAAGTTTTTTCTTAAATTCAAAAAAATAGGCAAATGCACAGACCGAGGCGGGCGTAATGACATATGGTAAGGTGTAAAGAGAAATCAGAATTCTAAAAGGAGTGGAACTTAATGTACGGATATGGTGGATATGGTGGAGGATTTGGTTATGGTGGTGGATTCGGTGGCGGCTGCGGTGGCGGTTGCGGATTTGGATCAGGCTTCGCATTAATCGTTGTCTTGTTCATTCTGTTGATTATCATCGGTGCTTCATTCTGTTGCTAATTGAATAACTAAAAGACCAGTTGATAAAGCTGGTCTTTTCTTTATGCAGGGAATTTGGTGGTTTGACTGGGAATCTTCACAGAATCCATAATTGTTTACTGATAGGATAAGGATATATACAGTACAGGCAATACATAACCATTCCTTTTTCCAATACGGTACAACGGGAATGACGAGAGGATGCCAATGATGAGGAAAACGGCGCCAAAAGGATTCGAAAGGAAATTATGACTCCCAGTTTTTTTGCAGGGAAGATTGGAAAAGGGAATTTCAGTACTTAAGAGTCTTGGTTGTTCTTTATTCACCATTTCTGCTAAAATAACGACAGATGTAATTAATTTAGGGGGATAAAGATATGAAACCTTCCCATTTACAAGCAGGGGATGAAATTCGCGTTATTGCTCCCTCAAGAAGTTTGGCGATTGTCAAAGGGGAACAGCGCAGATTGGCAGAAGAAAGATTGACTGAGCTTGGTTTTAAAGTGACATATGGTAAAACGGCTTTGTTCCATGATGACTTTTTCTCGAATTCGATTGAAGACCGGGTCGAGGATTTGCATGAGGCCTTCAGGGATCCGAATGTTAAGGGAATCTTTACAGCCATCGGGGGGTATAACGCTAACCAATTGTTACGATATATCGATTACGAGTTGATAAAGGAAAATCCAAAAGTGTTGATGGGGTATAGTGATATAACCGCAATTTTACTGGCCATTCATAAAAAAACAGGCTTAACTACATACTCAGGTCCTCATTTCTCGACGTTCGGGATGAAGGCTGGTCTGGAATATACAATGGAATATTTTAAAAAGGCTGTTATTGAAAATGAAGGCTTTTATCTTGATCCAAGTGAAACGTGGAGTGATGACTCTTGGCATTTAGAACAGGATGACCGAACTTTCCACCCGAATGCTGGATATATGGTCATTCAGGAAGGCGAAGCGGCTGGGACGATCATTGGGGGAAACCTTTGTACACTCAATCTATTGCAAGGTACAGAGTTTATGCCTTCTTTAAAGGACAGTATCCTTTTCATAGAAGATGACGAAGAAAGCCATCCATTTAGCTTTGACCGGGATTTACAATCCTTGCTGCATCAGCCAGATGCAAGTGGGATTAAAGGAATCGTCATAGGCCGTTTCCAAAAGGATTCGGGAATGACTGAATATGCTTTGCAGGAAATCATTGCTTCCAAAAAGGAGATAAATGGGATACCCGTGATTGCTAATGCCAATTTTGGTCATGTACATCCATTTGTGACGGTGCCGGTTGGTGCAAATGCAGTAATGAAGGTGGAGAACGGAAAAGCAACGATCCAGATCCATTCATGATACAATTTGATGACGCCGTTCAAAAAGTGGACGGTGTTTTATCTGTTCAGGGTATGTAAAATGTATTTTTCATTTTGGAGTATTTTAGGAGTCTTTCCGCTTACCAACACTGGAAATAGTCCTATTTTACAAGCATTATTAGGGAATATGAGTCTAATTGTTCAAATTCTATATTTTTCTGATATAATACTAAGAGATTTAAAATAGAAAAGGTGATTATGTGTTATTAACAATTCCCGCATCCATTCGTTTAGAAGGGGCTTTGGCCGAGTATAATAAAAAAGGCCGTGTGAGCCATACATGTTTCGTCTGTAACGAAGACACTTCTAATGGGGATGCAAGTAACTTGAACTACTATAAGTTAGGAACCAAAAAAGTTTGTCATTCCTGCATGAAAAATGTTTTGCGTCATCCGTCTTTAAAAGAGTATGAATATGTACATACTTCAGTTATCGATAAAACTGCTTTTTATAAAAATGTGCTGGCTGTTTTAAAGGATGAAAGTTTTTTGGAGTCAATTCGTGAAGATAAACTAAATAGCGTATTGTAAGAAAAAAGTGTATCTCTTGTGGATACACTTTTTTTGTTCCTATTTTTTTCCTGAACATGAAACCAAGAAATTTATCCGTTTACATGCATAGGTCAATTTCCTTAGCAAGATTGCCTTCATCTGGACATACACTTTACAATAATGCATTTGTTTATAAAGAGAAGGAGTGTGTGGGTTTATGGAGCAGTCTTCATTGATAAAGCCGGTCCTGGGAGGAACCTACCCGACTATCAGTCATGGTCAGGGTGTGTTTTTATACGACAAAGAAGGAAAGGATTACCTTGATGCTTCTTCCGGTGCTGTTACTGCCAATATTGGCCATGGCGTCCAGGAAATCATGGAGGCGATGGTAAAACAGGCTCAACAGGTTTCATTTGTATATCGTTCCCAATTTACCAGTGAAGCTGCAGAGAATCTTGCCGGAAAAATTGCTGAATTGACCAAAGGGGATCTGACATATAGCTTTTTTGTAAACAGCGGCTCCGAAGCGACTGAAACTGCATTGAAAATTGCCATCCAGCATTGGCAGGAAAAAGGGAAGCCCAAGAAACAGAGAGTCATATCGAGGTGGATGAGCTACCATGGTATCACGATGGGGGCTCTTTCAATGTCTGGCCATCCGATTCGCCGGGAACGATTTACTCCTTTACTTGAATCATATCCTTCTGTATCTCCTCCATATTGTTACCGGTGTCCACTCCAACTTGATCCCCATACGTGTGGTATGGCCTGTGCTTCTGAATTGGAAGCGTCGATCCGGCGTATTGGCAGTGAAAATATAGCGGCTTTCATCGCAGAACCTGTTATTGGAGCAGCCGGAGGTGCCATTATCCCTCCTGATGGTTATTTTCAAAAACTCAAGAAAATCTGCGAAGAGAATGATATTTTATTCATTGCCGATGAAGTCATGACTGGATTTGGACGTACCGGTAGGATGCTTGCTTCCGAATATTGGGATGTGGAACCTGATATCGTAACATTTGGTAAAGGTATGAGTGGCGGGTATACCCCGATAGCGGCCGCAGTAATGACCAAAAACGTGATGGAGCCAATAATCAAAGGCTCGAAGTCAATTATCGGAGGCCATACGCTTAGTGCAAATCCATTATCGTGTGCGGTTTCTTTGGCCGTTTTAGAATATGTCGAGAGGAATGAACTTGTCGAAAAATCAGCCGATAGGGGAAAGGACCTAATTAGGGGCCTGAAGAAGTTAGCTGGGAAGTATTCCTTTATCGGTGATATACGTGGCAGGGGTTTATTGATTGGCATCGAATTTGTTCAGGATAAAGCCACGAAGTCCCCATTTCCGAAGGAGGCCGATGTGACCAATGAAATCATTGAATTGGGAATGAGGAATGGAATACTGCTGTATCCCGCGGCGGCAGGCCTTGACGGTGTGACCGGGGCAGCCATCATCATCTCCCCCCCGTTAACTATATCGGAAGAGGAGTGTGCAGAATTGTTAATGAGGATCGATATAACTTTTCAGCAATTCAATGAATTCAAAGGAAAACGGCCAGCACAACAAGGAAGTGAGTCATAGTGCCGGAAAATACATTCCAGAAGATTTGTCATTTGGAGGATGTCCGCCATCTCTTTAAAGATAATCAGTCCATCCTGTATGGGGGGTTCGGTGGCATAGGGACACCCCCAGGATTGATCAATTTGATTTTGGAGTCAGGTATAAAGGGTTTAACCTTGATTGGGAACGATACAGGTTTCCCTGATATAGGAATTGGAAAACTTGTCACCCAACGCCGTGCGAAAAAAATCATCGTTTCCCATATCGGTTCCAATCCAAATGCAGGACTATTGATGAACAATGGAGAGCTCGAAGTGGAGTTCTCTCCGCAAGGGACGCTTGTCGAACGCATCAGGGCCGGGGGGATGGGGCTAGGTGGGGTATTGACTGATATTGGAATTGAGGCTGATTTCGTCCGGGACGGCAAGCAAACCGTAAAGCTAGGTGAGAAAAATTATCTGGTGGAATCTGCATTAACTGCCGATATTGCCATTGTTTATGCAGAAATGGCAGATCCTTATGGAAATCTCATCTTTGATAAAAGCGCCAGGAATACGAATCCACTTGTAGCTACGGCCGGACAAATCACTATAGTCGAAGCCATGCAAATCGTTCCGCTTGGCTCTTTGGATCCAGAGGACATCATTGTACCGGGTGCCTTTGTGGATTATATCATTCCATCAAAAGGAGTCGATTGGAAATGGGTTTGGGAACCGAAGATAGAAATCGAATAGCGAAACGGGCAGCATCAGAAATAAGCGATGGGATGCTGGTCAATTTGGGAATTGGCATTCCATCCCTTGTACCGAATCATCTTTTGAATGACCATAAGGTTATGTTTCATGCTGAAAATGGCCTTGTAGGTATTGGCAGTTCTCCTGAAAAGGGTAAAGAAGATGCCCATCTTTGCAATGCTGGGGGGCTGCCGATCACCATTAGAGCGGGGGCTTCCTACTGCGACAGTACGGTTGCATTTGGGATGATACGGCGCGGCAGGGTGGATATCACGATTCTTGGAGCCCTTCAAGTAAGTGAAGTGGGGGATCTCGCTAATTGGATTGTCCCGGGAAAGCGGGTGCCAGGCATGGGCGGTGCCATGGAATTGGCTGCAAAGGCAAAAAAGGTCATCGTCTTAATGGAACATACCGATAAAGCGGGCATGTCTAAATTAGTCAAAAAATGTACGTTGCCGTTAACCGCCAAGAAATGCGTACATATGATCATCACTGAGCTAGGGGTGTTTTCTGTAAATTCGGAAGGCCTTTTATTAACTGATGTATTTGAACCGTTCAGTATTCAGGAAATCAGGAATCGGACCGAAGCCTTGTTTACCGTCTCAGAAAACATCCATATTTTAAAAGAATGAGAGAGGAGAATGGATATGTATGAGGAAAAAATAAGAAAATGGTTGAATGATTCAAGGACGAATGGGATTCAGCTTTTGCAAAAGCTGGTTCAAGAACCGAGCAAAAGGGGGCAAGAAGGAAGTGCACAAGCCATAGTGGTCGAGAAGTGCAGACAACTGGGTCTTGAAATAGATCTATGGGAAATCGGGGATGAACAATTAAGGAAACATCCCCATTTTTATTGTGACCGCAGGGATTTTAAAGGGAATCCGAATCTTGTGGCTATTAAAAGAGGAACCGGCAAGGGGAAATCCCTCATTTTAAACGGCCATATTGATGTAGTTCCTGAAGGAGATCATGCAGCATGGCATGATGATCCGTATAGCGGCAAGTTAATGGACGGAAAAGTGTTCGGGCGGGGAACGACAGATATGAAAGGCGGCAATGTTTCTTTATTGCTAGCCATTGAAGCGATTGTCGAATCTGGAATCCAATTAAAGGGGGATTTGATTTTTCAGAGTGTGATTGAGGAGGAAAGCGGTGGTGCCGGTACACTTGCGGCAGTCATCCGAGGGTACGAAGCTGATGGGGCAATCATTCCGGAGCCTACCAATATGAAACTATTTCCTTTACAGCAAGGTTCGATGTGGTTTCGACTGAAAATAAAGGGCAAGTCTGCACATGGAGGCACGAGGTATGAAGGAGTCAGTGCAATTGATAAATCGGTTAGTGTAATGAAAGAAATCAAGAGGCTTGAACAAGAACGGAATGAGTCACTCCGTCATTCACTCTATAAAAATGTACCCATCCCCATTCCGATCAACATAGGTAGCATTCAAAGTGGGAATTGGCCTTCTTCCGTGCCGGATATAGCCGTACTTGAAGGAAGATTCGGTGTCGCACCTAAAGAGACCATGGAAGAGGCACAGAAATCACTAATACAGCGAATAGATGCTTTAAACCAGAGTGATGAATGGTTCAAAGAAAAACCTATTGAATTAGAATGGTTTGGGGCCAGATGGCTCCCTGGCAATCTCGAAATGGATCATCCGCTTATGAAAACCATTGGCACATACTATGAAAAAGTGGTGGGGAAAGCCCCGCTTGTCGAAGCGTCCCCTTGGGCGACGGATGGAGGGTATCTTTCAGGGGTTGGTTCGACTCCCGTAGTTGTATTTGGACCAGGGGAAACGAAAATGGCACATGATTCCAACGAATATATAGAAGTGGATAAAATGATGGAGGTTGCAGAAATCATCGCATTGACCATAATTGAATGGTGTGGCGTGGAACCGCAATAATTATTTTCCCCGGGGTCTGATTCTAGAAGGGGTCAGGCCTTCTTTTACAATGATCGATTGATGTGAAAGGAGCGAGACAAATGGAGACGGGAATGATTGAAAAAAGAATTCAAAAGCAAAGGTGCACAATACATATCACGATCGACCAATTTAATAAGCGGGTCAGGGTTGATGATTATCTAGGTCATTTTCAGGAATGCGTAGAGGAGTCTCTGAAGGTGGCTAAAGGTATGTCAGCGGAGAAAATCATCTTCAAGTCACGCAAGGAAAACGTTCTGGAATTACTTGCCCAGGGCTTTTTATATGAAGGAAGCATTGATAAATTCTTTTTGGGAAGCGATTGTTTCTTCCTTGTTAAATATAAGAGGAATGAAAGGCGAAACAGTGAAGAATGGGAAAAGGAAGATCAAATCCTCTCGGATATTCAGAGTCTGCCGATAAAAACCGGACAAGATGATCCACCTTCAGCTTATCAAGGCCGTATGGCGGAAGTTACCGATGCACTTCAGCTGTCACAATTGTATGGGAAAGTCTTCGAAGTGTATCCTACTCCGATGAATGATCCGTCATATGTTAAAAAGTGCATGGAAAAGGGAACGGTTTTTTATGTTTTTGTTCATGAAGGGAGGATCGTCAGTGCTGCTTCCGCAGAAATTGATTCTTTTTATCATAATGCGGAAATCACTGATTGTGCAACATTGCCGGAACATCGGCAGTATGGTTTGATGAAACACTTGATTTCCGCACTAGAAGACTATCTTATTTCGCATGGGATTTTTTGTATCTATTCAATTGCCCGGTCGCTCTCATTCGGTATGAATGCTGCATTGCATCAGCATGGATACTCGTACCGCGGACGTTTGGCCAATAATTGTTATATCTTCGATAAACTGGAAGATATGAACCTTTGGGTGAAAAATTTTACTTGAATGCTCATTTTTAGGCGGTTCATGACAAGTTTTTGGCATTTCCTCATATACATCTAGGAATAAGGTCTAGAGGAGGGATATCTTGCCAAGTGAATTTTTTAATACAAGTGAAGTGTTGGAAGCGATATTAGAAACCATTGATGAAGGCATTCATGTGATAGATCCAAAAGGACAGACCATCTTTTATAACGGAGTGGCGGCCAATCATGATGGGATGAAAAGAAGTGAGGTGCTTGGAAAACCGTTGCTTGAAGCCTTCCCTTCTTTGAATCACAAATCATCGACATTACTCCGGGTCATTAAATCTGAAAAACCAATCTATAACCATAGTCAATCATATGTAAATGCACATGGGCGAATCATTGAGACGCTAAATACGACGCTCCCCATATATGTGGATGGGTTTATGATAGGTGCAATTGAAATTGCCAAGGATTATTCAAGCTTGAAGCAATTATCTGAAAGATTAGCTGACCTGGAAAGCTCGCTCAAAACAATCAAAAGTCCTGAAAAAAAAACGCCTGGGAACGGCCGATTGTATTCTTTCACTGAAATCCTGACAAATGATACGGGGTTTAAAGGTTTGATATCACAAGGGAAAAAGGCTGCCCGCTCCTCTTCATCGGTATTGGTTTATGGGGAAAGTGGTGTAGGAAAAGAGCTTTTTGTTCAAAGCATCCACCAGGATTCGAGCCGCAGTAAAGAACCATTCATTGCGCAAAATTGTGCTGCCTTGCCAGAACATTTATTGGAATCTCTCCTATTCGGTACCGCTAAAGGAAGTTACACTGGTGCCATGGAACGCCAGGGATTGTTTGAATTAGCCAACGGCGGGACCTTGTTTTTGGATGAATTGCAATCGATGCCGATTGACTTGCAAGCAAAGCTTCTGCGTGTGCTTGAAGATGGATTCATAAGGAGGATAGGCGGTACAAAGAGTGTTCATGTGGATGTCAGGATCATGGCAGCGATGAATATAAATCCTATAAAGGCGGTATCGGAAAACAGGCTGAGGCCAGATTTATTTTACAGATTAAACGTATTGAGCTACGAGCTGCCTCCGCTAAAGGAACGGACTGATGACATACCCCTTCTTACAGAACATTTCATTTCCATTTTTAACAGTAAATTAGGACTGTCCATTAAGGGCATCGATGAGAAGGCAAAGGTTTTTTTTCAGGAATATCATTGGCCTGGAAACGTAAGGGAGCTAAAACATACGATTGAATTCATGATGAACCATACCGAGAAAGATGTTTTGAACATGGAAGATCTGCCCCAGTTTTTAAAAAAGCGTTCCCCTTCCTCATCAGAAAAAATAATTCCCCTTCGTGAGGCCATGATTGAAATGGAAACAAAATTGATTACCGAGGCCCTTCTTCAAACGAACGGAAATGTTTTTCAGGCATCGAGGCTATTGCAGATTCCAAGGCAGACCTTACAATATAAAATAAAAAAACATATTTGAATCTGAAACAACCGGATGCAGCCAGCTGTCCGGTTTTTTTTTTAGGTGCCTTCGAATTTTGGTGTCATTTTGGCACACTTCTTGCATTTAATACTACTATCATAACTCAGGAGGTATAACCATGTTATTTGACTTATATAAGCCAGATCGCAATTGGAAAGATATAGAGCTCTGGAAAGATGTAACCGATGAACAATGGAACAACTGGCTGTGGCAGCTTACGAATACGATCCGAACTGTTGATGATTTGAAAAAAGTGATAAACCTGACTCCGGATGAAGAGGAAGGTGTGAGGATTTCCATAAAAACCATCCCATTGAATATCACCCCATATTATGCTTCGTTAATGAATAAAGATGACCCAAGGTGTCCAATTAGAATGCAATCGGTTCCCATCTCGGAAGAAATGCATAAAACCAAATATGACATGGAAGACCCCCTTCATGAGGATGAGGACTCCCCTGTACCGGGACTGACCCATAGATATCCGGATCGTGTCCTTTTTTTGGTGACGAATCAGTGCTCCATGTACTGCCGTTATTGTACGAGAAGACGCTTTTCAGGCCAAATTGGAATGGGCGTGCCCAAAAAACAATTGGACGCTGCAATCGGTTATATACGTGACACACCGGCAGTTCGGGATGTCCTTATTTCCGGCGGTGACGGATTATTGATCAATGATACGATCCTTGAATATATCCTCAAAAATTTAAGGGAAATTCCTCATGTGGAAATAATCAGGATAGGTACACGGGCTCCGGTTGTTTTTCCTCAAAGAATCACTGAAAATTTATGTACCATTTTAAAAAAGTATCATCCGGTTTGGCTGAATACTCATTTCAATACCTCGATCGAAATTACCGAAGAGTCAAAGAAAGCATGTGAGATGCTTGCCGATGCAGGGGTACCTGTGGGTAATCAGGCCGTTATTTTAGCGGGGATAAATGACAGTGTCGCTATCATGAAAAAGCTGATGCATGACCTTGTCAAGATTCGGGTTCGACCTTACTATATTTATCAGTGCGATCTATCGGAAGGCATCGGTCATTTCAGGGCTCCCATATCAAAAGGGATTGAAATCATCGAGGGACTACGTGGCCATACATCCGGGTATGCCGTTCCAACCTTTGTTGTCGATGCACCAGGGGGTGGCGGGAAAATCACATTACAACCGAATTATATCCTTTCACAATCACCGACAAAAACAGTGCTTCGTAATTTTGAAGGAGTGATTACAACATATCCCGAACCTGAGCATTACACACCAGGGCTTGCAGATGATTATTTCAAAGGGATATACCCTGAAATGGAAGAAAAACGGTCAGATATAGGAATTGCTGGTTTGATGAACGACAAGCAATTTAATTTGGTCCCTGAAGGACTGAAGCGAATGAATCGACGGGAAAATTATGGGACCAACCCAGAGCATGCTTCATTGAAAAACCAGCGTGAAAAGAGAGATCTGTTAAAAGAAAAGAAATTCCAGGCACAGCAAAAAAAGAGCACTCCAAAGGGAGATGAATAGCATGGAGACGTGTCCATGGTGTGAGAAAGGGAAGCTTGCATCGGTAAAGGGGACGGTGTATTGGGAACTGCCGGATGGTTCGAGGGCTGTTGAAATTGATGAAACGCCATCGTTCCATTGTGATAATTGCCATGCGCTATTTCAGAGTGATGAAACGACTAAAGAGATTGAAGACCAGCTGTTTTTAATTGATAAGAAACAGTTAGGGAAACAGACTACGTATGACGGGTTATTGAAGATGAAGCGGGTGTTAAAGCGGAATTATTTTGACTTTGGGGAATAACAAAATAATTAGAAGTTGCCTCATCTACTTTTTTTGGTGAGGTTTTTCTGTGCGCCCGGCGGTGCGGTCTATAGGGTGCACATCTCGAACGGTGAAGGCATTAGTAGCGGTGGCTTTCCGTGGTGACGCGGAATTCTGAAGTGAATTGAGATGGATTATTTAGAAGCCCCTTTTGGAGAGGTCTTTTGAAATTTCTTCAATAAAACAACTAATTTTTATTTTCAAAATACGAAGAGCAGAAATAATAATGAAAGGCTAATTAACAAAATTAAGATCCATGCGGCTGTCGTAATGTTCTTGTAAATATTACCAGGTAACAGCAACGCAGTGATAATAGTCACCGCCATCTGCGAGGTTCAAAAGGAGTGTTGTTACCCTAAATAAATGAAACGGTCATCGTTGAAAAACCAGCCAAGATAATAGTTGCGTTATTTATCCAGTGCCGTTACAAAAGGACTTTCCTTTTATTAAACGCCCCATGTGCAGCCATATAAACTGCAAGTCGGAGTGAAATGATATAAATCACCACTAGTACTATTAACATAATGATAACCGCTTGGGGAGCATCTTCCTTCATTTTAAGTCTCATGGCCATAAGTCCAATTACTTCTATTCCTCCATAATCGTAAAAGTCATAGATTAAGAATGACCAAAAACCTTTCCAACCTTTCGGGAAATAGTTCATTGACTAAAATTAGGCAACCCAGCATGTTTTACATCCCCGTGAATCCATCCGACACGGCAGCCGCTGCAAGAATAATAAAAATAACAATAGCCGCCGTTTTGATAACGGTCAGTAAATAAAACCCTCATTGCCGATTAAAACGACAATAATCGTGAGAATGGCGTATCCAGCTGCAAAGAGCCAAAGAGGAACATTTGGAAACCAAAATCTTGATAAGGTCGAAAGAGCCGTTAATTGGCCACCCAAAATGAGGATGTTTGAACTCCAATAGTTCCAGCCGCGCTAAATTTGACCCAACGCCCATAAGCTTTGTTTGCATAGTAGCAGAAAGATCCAACTTGAGGATCTTCAGCCGTCATTTTAGCTAATAAGCTGTATACAATATAGGTTCCAATAGCTGCGAAAAAAATCCAGTACAAATAGTGCAGCCAACCCCTATTAAGGACAATTGCACCTTTTTAAATTTTCTTCTTCACTACCCTTATTATGACCACTAGGAAAAAAAATCCATGCAGTAACTCCTCACATATTCAAATTCCTTTTCAAAGCAAGTAGGTATTTAGATTACCTGTTTCTCTGAACATTCTCTAATTGAATTCATACATATTCATCCCACCTAAAAATGTAATTGTGAGAAATTACCATTCTTAATACACATTTTTTGGGATAACTTCATTTTTTGTGGATAACTTAAAAATGAAATCTTAAATCTTAAATGAAAGGATACATATATGAAAACAAAATGGGTTTTATTTGCTATTCTTTCTTCCATAGTCAATCTGCTTTCTGGCTGTGAATCATTAGCGGTCTTAGATCCTAAAGGACCTCAAGC
Organism: Peribacillus sp. YIM B13481; assembly: GCF_042787985.1. NCBI lineage: Bacteria > Bacillati > Bacillota > Bacilli > Caryophanales > Bacillaceae > Peribacillus > Peribacillus sp. YIM B13481. The sequence goes on along the minus strand of NZ_JBHZPE010000004.1, from coordinate 41,388 downwards.
CCAAACGCAAGCCAATGTGATTTGGCTATCAATTGCGATCATGACGGTTATTGTTATTGTTGTTTGTGCTATTTTAGTCTTTGTGTTAGCGAAATACCGTGACTCTAAACTACCTAAAGATTATGAACCACCCTACATTGAAGGGAATCATGTTGTTGAATCGATTATTGTGGGGGTGCCAATTTTAATCGTCATTTTCTTCTCCGTTGTTTCTGTAATTTCCAACAATAAAGTGGAAGCCACTCCGGAAGGGTACAAAGGTCAAGATCCATTAGTTATTTACGCTTCGTCATCTGACTGGAAGTGGCATTTTAGTTATCCAGAAAACGATATCGAGACAATAAACTACTTGTATATTCCAACAAATCGACCACTTGAATTTAAACTTTATTCATTCGGACCTATCACGAGTTTCTGGATTCCACAACTTGGCGGTCAAAAATATGCCATGTCTAACATGGTGACCACATTACACTTAGCAGCGGACGAATCAGGGGAAATGATGGGACGAAATGCAAACTTTAGTGGGAAAGGCTTCGCAGAAAATACGTTCCACGTCGAAGCGATATCTCAAGATAAGTTTGATGAATGGGTAAAGGAAGTTAAAGAAACTGCGAATCCTATTACTGAAGTAAGATTCAATGAATTATTAAAACCGGGTCATGAGGGACAGTTAACGTTTACTGGAACACATTTAGGCTTCTCACCAGCTCCAGAAGGTGAAAATGCTGGACATCATCATGGCTCAAGTGACTCTAACGCGAATTCAAAAGGTGAACATATGGAGCATGATCATAAGTCAAGTAATAGTGAAGAAAAATCAGCACACAATCATGAATAATTTCTTAGTCTATCTCAAGAAAAATATTTTCAGAAAGGAAACACAATAGTATGGGTTTTTTCTCTAGATTTCTTATACCTAATCCTAGTCCCGTTCTTTACTCATCAATGGTGGCCATTGGTGTTACTGTTCTCTTGATCATTGTTGGTTTAACCCACTTTAAAAAATGGTTTTATTTATGGAGTGGCTGGCTAACAACAGTCGATCATAAAAGAATAGGTATTATGTATCTAATATCTGCTTTGTTGATGCTATTTCGTGGTGGGGTAGATGCTGTGATGATGCGTGCGCAACTTGCCGTACCGGATAACAAATTATTAGATTCACAGCACTATAATGAAATTTTTTCAACACACGGGGTTGTGATGATTCTCTTTATGGCGATGCCGTACATTATGGCCTTAATGAATTTCGTAGTGCCATTACAAATTGGAGCCCGAGATGTAGCATTCCCACGTTTAAATGCCATAAGTTTCTGGTTATTTTTTATGGGTGCGATGCTATTCAACATCTCTTTTGTAATTGGTGGTTCGCCTGATGCAGGGTGGACATCTTATTTCCCGCTTGCAGGTAATGAATTTAGCCCGCATGTTGGAACGAATTATTATATGATTGGTATTCAGATAGCCGGAATAGGTACATTAATGACGGGGATTAACTTTTTGACGACTATTCTTAAAATGAGAGCACCCGGTATGACATTAATGAAAATGCCAATGTTTACATGGTCTGCTTTAGTCACAAGCATTATTATCATTTTCGCATTCCCTGTATTAACAGTGGCGCTGATCATGGGAACAATGGATCGACTATTCGCAACCAAGTTTTTCACAATGACTGATGGCGGTATGGATATGCTTTGGGCTAACCTGTTCTGGGTTTGGGGACATCCTGAAGTATATATCTTAATCTTGCCTGCATTTGGTCTATTTAGTGAGATTATCCCAACCTTTTCACGGCGTAACCTATATGGCTATCGATCAATGGTTGCTTCAATGGTATTTATCTCTATATATTCATTCTTCGTTTGGACGCACCATTTCTTTACAATGGGGCAAGCAGCATATGTTAATAGTATTTTCTCGATTACAACGATGGTCATTGCTATTCCGACTGGAATCAAGATCTTTAACTGGTTGTTCACGATGTGGAAAGGTAGAATCAGATTTACCGTACCTATGCTTTATTCAATAGGTTTCATACCTCTTTTCACAATCGGTGGAGTTACCGGGGTTATGCTTGCGATGTCAGCGGCGGATTATCAATACCATAATACAATGTTTTTAGTAGCTCACTTCCACAATGTCATTATTCCGGGTGTAGTATTTGCTGTGCTTGGTGCCGGAACTTACTACTGGCCGAAAATGTTTGGTTTCATGTTGAATGAAAGGATTGGGAAATGGGCGTTCTGGTTTCTAACCATTGGTTTTTGCTTAGCATTCTTCCCTATGTATATCACTGGTTTAGATGGTCAAGCACGTCGTATATACACATACTCTGAATCGACTGGATTTGGACCATTGAATATGATTTCGTTTATCGGGGCAGCTTTAATGGCAATCAGCTTTGTATTAATCGTATATACGATTTATTATAGCATTCGCCATGCTCCAAGAGATGTTAGTGATGATCCGTGGGATGCACGTTCCCTTGAATGGGCTACTCATAACCCCGTACCAGAATATAACTTTGCTATTATTCCACAAGTGAACTCAAGGGAAACGTTTTGGGATGCTAAATATAAGGGTCATGAATTATTCAAGGGTGACTATGAAAAAATTCATATGCCCAATAACACCGGCGGACCGTTTATCATGTCCTGCATCTTCTTTGTCTTTGGGTTTGCGTTAGTATTCAGCATCTGGTTTCTTGCGATTATTGGGTTAATCGGTATCTTTGTTTGCATGGCTTATCGTTCATTCGAAATAGATCATGGGCATTACATTTCTGTAGAAGAAATTAAAGAGACAGAAGCAAAATTTGGGGGTGTTAGTAAATGGAAATAGATCACTCGCAACCTCTTGAATATAGTACGGAACAAAATCGTCTAAATATTTTAGGCTTCTGGATTTTCCTTGGAGCCGAAATTATGCTTTTTGGAACACTCTTTGCATCATATTTTACATTAGTTGATCGTACGGGTAACGGTCCTATTGGAGCAGAAATTTTTGAAATCACTCCAGTACTTGCTGAAACATTTTTGCTCTTAACAAGCAGTTTTGTCATCGGGCTTGGAATTCATGCAATGCGACTTGGCAACAAGAAAGCCATGTTGACATTCTTCGTAATCACTCTTCTTCTTGGAGTAGGATTCATAGGATTTGAAATTACTGAGTTCATTACCTATTATCGCGAAGGAGCTACACTGCAAACTAGTGCATTTACATCGATGCTCTTTACAACATTAGGGACACATGGAGCACATGTTACATTAGGACTTTTCTGGGGGTCATTCATTATCCTTCAAGTGAAAAACCGCGGATTGACACCTGAAACAGCCAATAAATCCTTCATTTTTTCTCTTTACTGGCATTTCCTGGATATCGTTTGGATCTTCATCTTCACCTTTATCTACATGAAAGGAATGACATAAACATGAAGGAATTTTTCCCGGCTAAACAAGTATGGGGTTTTGTATTTTCATTGATTTTGACGGTTGTAGCTCTTTTGGTTTACTTCTTCAATATGTCAAAAGCAACAGGCATGACGATTTTTATATTGACAGCATTCATACAAGCAGCTGTTCAACTAGTTGTGTTTATGCACGCTCGAGAAACTGATGATAGCAAATCAATTTTTATGACTCTATATTGCGCTATATTCCTAGCTCTAATTACTGTCTTCGGTACAATATTATGTATGATCTGGGGTTGGAGTTATTGATATGAAACAGTTGGGAAACAGAAGGCGAATGATGAGTAATTGAAGTTGGAGATAGGGACAATGAGCCATGAATAGGGAAAAGTTTAGAATGCACTATCACAATATAACTGCTGATAAATTCCAATTTTTAAAAAGCGACCTTCATTTAAAGGGTATGGCTTTTGTATTCCCTTTTAAGGTTATTTCCAACGTTTAAACATTCTCGCTATTCAAATTAAATAATACACTCTACTCTAATGGATGCATTGTTATTTTAGTATTTGTATTTAATGTTTTGCTTATGGAATCTAACTAATGGGGGTCTTTAGTGACAGAAACAACCGATTTGCTGGGGGAAATAGCCACTGATAGTGCTTGGGGAAAAGTAATAGCAAGGTGTTTGATGTGGGGAAAGGGTATCAAATAGAAATTACTATTTCTCCAGATGCAATGAAGCTTATCTAGAACTTCATCGTGAAAATCCTACTCGTGAGTTATATGTTCTTCATACTAATCGTAAGAACCCCAATATCAAAAAATGTGTAGGTGTAAGGCGATAGTGAAAAGACTGGATTTATTACAGCAAATAAAAGCAATAAATAATATGGAAAAACTAACAATAGGTCCAATTGAAAGGCAAGTAGAGATGATTATTCTATACTTGCCTTTTAATTTATATGTACTCACTTATAAATAAGTTAAACAATAGCTAAGTTCTTTTTGCTTATTAAAGTAACAGATGGTGCTAGCAAAATAACTAAGGAATCAGTTGAACAACCGGGTGTCTTTTGGCTTCTTTTCGCATGTTTTCTTTAGATAAGACACATATCCCATACTTACAATAAAAAACGGCGTCCCTACATTCGTGTTGATGCTCCAGGGGGAGAGGGAAAATCACACTGCAGCCGAATTATATCCTCACAATCTCCAACAAAAACGGTGCTGCGAAATTTTGAAGGTGCGATAACAACATATCCTGAACCTGAGCATTATACTCCTGGACTTGCGGATGATTATTGGGGTATATCCTGATATGGAAGATAAACGATCAGATATAGGTGTATTCGGTTTAATGAACGACAAGCAATTCAATTTAGTGCCTGAAGGACTGAAACGTATGCATCGACGTGAAAATTACGTGACTAACCCAGAGCATGCTTCATTGAAAAACCAGCTTGGAAAGAGAGATATGTTAAAAGAAGAGAAATTCCAGGCACAGCAAAAAAGAGCACTCCAAAGGGAGATGAATATCATGGAGATGTGTCCATGGTGTGAGAAAGGGAGCTTGCATCGGTAAAGGGGACGGTGTATTGGGAACTGATTCGAAACAGTTTGAAACAAACGAAGTACAGTGAGCTAATGAACATGAAATGGCTGTTGAAACTTAACTACTTTGACTTTTAGAATGGCTCTTTTCGTAAAGATTGTTGTTTTTAAAACGAAACTATTTAAGGTTGATTGGAGAGGAAGTGCGAGACTCCTGCGGGAGCAGCGGGACAGGTGAGACCCCACAGGCGTTTACGCCGAGGAGGCTCACCGCCCGCCCCGCGGAAAGCGAGCATCTGGAGGGGAAATCAACCACAACTCACTACCTGATAAATAGCAACAAAGTATGTGAAAACAGCCTTTAGAATAAAGGATAAATTACCAATCCCCTCATTTTAGGCAGAAAAAGCGTAAATCGCTTTTTCTATCTTTGATGAAGGGGATTTTCCCAATCACTAAAAGTAAACAATCGGGTCATTGAATATTTGAAGTAATACCGCCCATTATGCGGCATGAATGACCATGCTTTTAATGATGAACATAAAAGGCTAAAGCGTGAATGAGTACAAAAAATTTCCCGTCTTTACAAGGATGGAATTAATAAGGAATGAGAAGGATATTTATATTGTATTTTCAGCTTATATCGAATGCGGTTCTTGTAGAAAAATCGTATATTTTTATAAATTGAGGAAGAAAAAACCAAATTGATTTCTAAAAAAGTGGACGGAAGCGAAAGTTTCCGATATATTAAAGCAGAAATCATAGTTATTTTAGGGGGGCTCGACATTATGAGACCATTTTATTTATATTTAATGAAATTTCGACAACCAAAGGAAATTGATTCAATCACTAAATTTGCCAATCATGCCTATCAGGATCATGGCTTTCCAAAACAGTCGACTGATTATAATGAAGTGAGCAGTTATTTAGAATTGAATGCAGACTATCTCGAAAGTATGTCAGTATTCGATCATGCATGGGAACAATATGTCCAAATAGAAGAAGGACTCCTATTGGGAGATCAGGAATAGGGAGGATCGGAAGGATGCTTAAAAGCCTTCAAACCCGAATTTTGCTTTATTCTTTACTTATAGCAAGTGTTCCTGTTCTGATATTGGGAATCATATCCTATGAATCACAACGGTCCCTGCTGGAAAAGGAAGCAAAAAATGCCTTGAATGCAGGTTCGATGAATATTGTAAATGAAGCATATAGCTATTTGAACGAACGGATCAGTGATGTGAAGTTAATGAGTACGAATTCGGTAATCATCAATCCTGACTCTTCAAAAGAAGAGAAGTCAGTTGAACTAAAAAAGTTTATCGATGCAAAAGGAAATTATTACGGTGTCTTACATTTGGATATGGAAGGTAATGTCATTGCAGATACCTCCAATAAAATGATCGGGGATAACCTCGCGAAGAGAATATGGTTCAAAGAGGCCAAAGAAGGTCATGAATTCCTTTCTGACGTATATAAAACCCAGGCTTACTCAGAACCCATAATTGCTTTAAGTGCGCCGGTATATGATAGTACAGGGAAGATGACCGGTGTTGTGTCTCCAGCTTTCCGGTTGGAAGGGCTTTGGGAGATGATGGAGAAAAAGGCTAATGAAATTAGCGATAAATACCCAGTGGACTTATTCATGATTAATCAGGACGGTACCATGATTTCGAAAAAAAAACCACATGGCGTCATTCAGGATTCAGCCTTGGAGGAAATGGGATTAACGAAGGAACAACTGATGGAAGCTTCGTTATCGGATGAATTGTACAGTGCAGAGAATGGGGAAAAAATCCATTCTATCCAGCCTGTCCATACGATAGCACAAACGGAGAATAAGTGGTTTGTTGTTGTTGGGGCAGATAAGAAACAGGTGTTTCAGCCTTTGAATGACCTTTTATCACGGTATCTGACCATATACAGCATCGTATTTGTTTCTATCATTCTGGCAGTCTATTTACTTACAAAGACTCTTGTGCGTCCAGTTCAAGATCTTGTCGAAGCGACTGAAGATTTCATTGAAGGGAAGGAATTCGTCGTTTCCCATAAAAGAAGCTTCGAAGAAATGGAAAAATTGAATCTCGCCTTTCTAAGAATGATGGAAACGATAGAAGATCGTGAAAAGGAAATCGTCCGTACAGAAAAATTAAAATATGTTGGCCAGCTTGCTGCCGGGGTCGCCCATGAAATCAGGAACCCGCTGACGACAATAAAGGGCTTTTTCCAACTATTGAAGAGCCAGGATCATGATAAAACATTAATAGAAAAATATAGTGATGTCATGCTGCATGAAGTGGATCGGGTCAATGTATTCGTGACACAACTTCTTGATTTGGCTAAACCTCATCAATTAGAATGGGAGAAAATAGATTTAAAAGATTTCCTTGATGAAATTATAGATACCTATACTTCTTCAATTCCTAGTTCTCCTGTAAAATTAATTAATGGAGTGACACAATCCGTCTTTGTTTATTCAGACAAAAACCGGTTAAGACAGGTCCTCTTGAATGTCCTGAATAATTCTTCTGAAGCTATCGAAGCAAAAGGCCAGATTGAACTACACCTGACTGCCGTGTCCCAATATGTAAAATTAATGATCAGAGATGATGGAAAAGGCATCAGTCCCGAGAATTTTAAAAAAATCGGCATGCCCTTTTATACCACTAAACCTGATGGAAACGGCTTAGGTGTAGCGACCTGCATCCAGATAATGGAGGAATTAAAAGGGAGATTCCAAATTGAGAGCGTTTACGACGAAGGAACGAAAGTGACGCTCATAATCCCTACTACGAACCGTCTCATAAAATGAGACGGCTTTTTGGTTGTAGTAAAATAATGTACAGGGTTTTTTCATTCCTCTTTAATAAAATGGCAAGTTACTTATCTAAATGAGCAAAATGCCCTCTCTTTTCCATTAACCTCCATGTTTGTTTGTGCATATAATTTACTAATCAACGATAAGGACCATATTGGGGGATGTCTCTTATGGGCAAAAAAAAACAGCCGAAATATAAATTAGGCGATACAGTCGTAATAACAATGTATGGGACAGTCGGGAAAATAACCGATGTCAAATTTCTCGATGGTGCTTATGTGTATGAAGTGAACTATAGTGAAGGTCTTTATATCGAAAAAACATTGCAATCCATAAATGAATATGAAGGAGAAATCCTTTATCAAAAAGAACAAATCGATATTGAATATAAATATTTATTAGGTGACTTAGTCCAGGTAGATGGATATGAACAGGATTATTTCAAGATAATCGGTTATCGAACGGAGATTTGGCGCTATAAGGAAAATGCCTGGGAGGATGTAATCTATGAGTTATCAAGAATCTCGGATGGTGAATGGCTTGAAGCGCATGAAGAAGAACTGACTTTGATAGCCGATGCTAAACGTGCAGATGGGATCATTAAAAAGTTAGGACTGCTCCTTTCTAAAAAGAATAATGAGCTTGCTATCATTGCTAAACAAAACAACCCTGGTAAAGGTGAGCGAGAAATGACAATGACAAAAAATGAAAAAAAGGAAATGATTGATGGACTGTTGGATTTATATAATGATTATTGTAAGCTCTATGAACATTTTGGCGATGATGAATATCGTCATATCATGAAGATTGCCCTTGCTAAAATTGAAAAAGCGGCAGAGGAAATTTACCCAGATCATAAAAAAAAGCAAACGAAGTGAAAAGTATGCCAAACTTTAAAGGGTCAATTTCCAAGTTTCTTAAAAAACCATATAATTGGCCGAGAAGGGACCATGGTAAATGTAGGTCCTTAAAATGATTTTCCATAATGGAATGCCTTACTGGAATATTTGTCTCTACACACTCATAGACCTTTAATTAAGGGGGCGATGATTTGCGAGAAATTGAGGTTTTTATTGATACAGAAGAGATAGCGGAATTCTTTTTTCAAGAATTGATAAGACGGGGCTATCTTCCAACAGAAGCTGAAGTTGAAGATCTTGCTGACATCACATTCGAGTATCTTCTTGAAAAATGCATAATTGATGAAGAAGTCGATGAGTAACCTGTCATACGACGGTTAGCAGCTTCCTTTCCCTTAATTTTAAAAACCATTAAAAAAAGACGGCGGACCTCCGCCGTTTTGTTTGCAATTTAGAAGAGGGTGCCAAAAGCCTTTTCTTGATTACCAGTTTTCCTTATCTTTTAAGTCTCTAGGATAAGGTTCAATTTTCCTAACTTGTGGCTGATATGGTATAGTAGTTTTTGAATATCATTTCAACCACAAGTTAAGGAGGACATAGTTGTATGAGCGTACATATTGGTGCAAAAGAAAATGAAATTGCGGAAACGGTCTTACTTCCTGGGGATCCGTTGCGTGCAAAATATATTGCTGAAACATTTTTAGAAGATGCTAAACTTTACAATGAAGTTCGTAACATGTTTGGATATACAGGAACGTATAAAGGGAAACGAATTTCTGTCCAAGGCACAGGCATGGGTGTCCCATCCATTTCCATCTACGTAAATGAATTGATGAACAGCTATAATGTCCAGAAACTGATTCGTGTGGGAACTGCAGGGGCCATTCAAAAAGATGTAAAAGTCAGGGATGTAATCCTTGCGATGAGTGCTTCCACCGATTCCCAAATGAACCGTATGACTTTCGGAGGAGTGGACTTTGCCCCAACCGCGGATTTCGATTTACTAAGAAAAGCTTATGATGCGGGTACAGCTAAGGGCTTGCAATTGAAGGTCGGCAATGTATTTACGGCCGATCAGTTTTATAACGATAATAGTGAATTGGAAAAATGGGCAAAATACCAAATCCTTGCGATAGAAATGGAATCAGCAGCCCTATACACGCTTGCTGCTAAATTTGGCCGCCAAGCTTTATCTGTATTAACCATTTCCGATCACATCTTAACCGGTGAGGAAACATCGTCGGATGAGCGCCAGTCAACTTTTAACGAAATGGTTGAAGTGGCATTGGAAGCAGCTATCCAAGACTGATAATTGGCTGTGTTACGGCGGGTGACCAGGAATAAGTGATGCTGGATAATGAAAGTTGGGATAGAGGCTCATTCATTCCTTGGTATCCGCATTTTTGTAATGTCGAGGCTCATTCAGGAATTGCCTGGGTGTCCTTAGTGTTCCATTTGATTTACCGTTTACTGAGGGTTAAAAAAATACATATGATCATAAGTTGTTATTTTTGATAACAATTATTTATCGATTGGCATGAAAGCTGATAAAATAGAATGAAATCGTTTATATCGTCATGAAGAATGAAAGTGGTGAGGCTAAGTGGAAGAAGAAAATCAAAAACAGCCAAAAGAGGCAGGGAAATTCATTAAAATAAAGAAGTTTACGTTCATTATGGGGATTTTCTTAGTCATATTTCTAACAGCAGGGATTACTACAATAGCCTTGACCTTTGGAGATGAAAAAGTAGAGTCATTAGCACCTGATAAACATGCGGAATTTGAAAAGCTGTATTCTACATACGATACAATAAAGGGTAATTACTATGAAAAGATTGATCAAGACAAGCTGGTTGACGGGGCAATTAATGGAATGATTAAATCATTGGATGACCCTTACTCTGCATATATGGATAAAAAGGAAGCATCTAGTTTCCATGAGAGCATCTCTTCATCTTTTGAAGGAATCGGTGCAGAGATTCAGGAGCAAGATGGAAAAATCATGGTCGTCTCACCAATAAAAGGGTCCCCAGCAGAAAAAGCAGGGGTAAAGCCGAATGATATCATTTTGAGTGTGAACGGTAAAAGCGTTGAAGGACTAAGCTCTTCTGAAGCTGTCCTGAAAATCAGGGGCAAAAAAGGTACGAAAGTGGATTTGTCCATCTCAAGAGCTGGTGAGTCGGAACCGATTGAGCTCACGATTAAACGTGATACAATTCCGATTGAAACAGTTTATGCGGAAATGCTTGATGATGGAGTTGCAAAAATTCAAGTGACCAGTTTTTCCGAACATACAGTCCAAGAGCTGAAAACGTCGCTTGAAGAGATGTCGAAGAAGGATATGAAGGGTCTGGTATTGGATTTGCGAGGAAACCCAGGGGGACTGCTTGACCAAGCAATAGAAATGGCAAGCCTGTTCATACCTAATGGGAAAGTGGTCCTTCAAGTTGAGGATCGCAACGGGAAAAAAGAAGTCTATAAATCGAAGAATGATGGAGAGCTGAAGATACCGGTAGTCGTGTTGATTGATGATGGCAGTGCCAGCGCTTCTGAAATTGTTGCGGCCGCTGTCAGTGAATCTGCGGACATTCCTTTGATCGGTGTCAAATCATTTGGAAAAGGGACTGTGCAGACTGCCCAAGACTTTGATGATGGGTCTAACTTCAAATATACGGCAGCCAAATGGTTGACTCCTAAAGGCAATTGGATTCATAAGAAAGGGATCAAGCCGGATATTACTGTGAAGCTTCCTGATTATGCCAGCCTTCCGTACATTTCGCCTGATAAGGAATTGAAAGCATCTGATTCCTCCAGTGAAGTGAAAGCAGCCGAAGAGATGCTGAAGGTAGCAGGCCATGATCCTGGTAAGATAGATGGATTCTTTGATGAAGCAACTACAAATGCGGTTAAAGCGTTCCAAAGGGAACAAAAAATTAAAGAAACTGGTACCATCAAAGATGATACTACCGTGAAATTGATGCAGGTCATACGGGAAAAAATACTAAAAAACGACACACAAGTGAAAAAAGCGGTTGAAGTATTAAAGAAAGAAATCAAATAAATGGAAAAGCCTGTCAGCGATTATCGATGGCAGGCTTTTTTGTCGTTCAATGAATAGTATTCCAATATAAGGTAAAAGATATGGTTAATTTTCCGATGAGGTGAGGTAATGAAAGAAAAGGTACTGTTCATATATCTAATGGTCTGGATTCTGGCAGGTTGCACCTATGCGCCTTTACCCAAACAAAATGGAAATGCAGGTACGGAAAAAAAGATAACCAAAGAAATGATCCAAGAAGGCGTGAAAACATTTCTGTTAATTGGTGTTGATTCTCGCGGGGAGGAAAAATCTCGATCAGATGCGATTATACTGGCAAAATACTTTCCAGAGCAGGAAAAACTAAAGCTGGCTTCCATTATGCGTGATAGTTATGTGAAAATCCCTGGGGATAAATCAGCATATAACAAAATAAATGCTGCTTATTATTATGGTGGAAAGGAGCTGCTAAAGAAAACCATTCAGGAAAACCTTGATGTCAAGGTCGATCATGTTGCAGTAATTGACTTTCAGGGATTTGTGAAGATGGTGGATTTGCTTGCCCCTGAGGGGGTAGTGGTGGATGTGGATCAGGAAATTATTGATGATATGAGTATTCAAGCAAGCGTTGGTAAAAATGTTTTACATGGTGAGGAAATATTGAAATATGTCCGTTTTAGACATGACGATGAAAGTGATTTTGGAAGGGTAGAGCGTCAACAGGAAGTATTGGTTCAATTAAAATCAGCGTTTATAAATCAAATCTCGTCCTTCGAAGGTATAGCGGCCCTTCCTAGTATAATCGAACAAGGACTTTCCTATTTAAATACTGATATTGGGGTGAAAACGATAATGGAAATGGGTCCAGAAGCCGTCTTCCATACACCGGACACCGTTGAAACTCTAAGGATCCCCGTAGAAGGAAGCTATAAAGATGAAATATATCCCCATACCGGAGCCGTGTTGGAAATGGACTATACTAAAAATAAGAAGGCACTTCAAGAATTTTTTACAAAATAAGAATAACTATTCATCATTTGTTATCGAAAACATCAATCGAAAGAGGTGATTTGTTCAAATCACTTAAATTATTTTATAATAGACCTCGCAAGAATATTACTATTTGATCTTCTTTTAAAAAACGAGAGGGATACTTAAATCCGTCTCGTCTTTTTATATCAATAAAATGACCTGGATCACTTAACAAAATGCGGAATGTTTTTTACAAAATCAGATCCAATGATGCCGTTTTCTGTAATGATGCCGGTAATTAGCTGATTCGGTGTAACGTCAAAGGCTGGATTGAATGTCTTCACGTTTTCCGGAGCGATCCGTACACCTTGAATGAAGGTGATTTCCGCTTCATCCCGTTCTTCGATCGGGATGGATGAGCCGGATTTGATAGAAAGGTCGAATGTGCTTGATGGAGCAGCCACATAAAAAGGGATACTAAAGTGCCTAGCTAATATGGCCAATCCCAATGTCCCGATTTTATTGGCTGTATCACCATTAGCCGCAATTCTGTCGGCCCCAACTATAATTCCATTGATCCGTTTCTGAAGAATCGTATGTGCAGCCATATTATCAGATATTAATGTGACGTCAACCCCTGATTGCATCAGTTCCCAAGCAGTCAAACGCGCCCCTTGCAGGACAGGTCTGGTTTCACAAGCGTACACTTTTAGCGGAAAGCCCCTTTCTTTTGCAAGGTGGAATGGAGCCAAGGCTGTTCCATAACGGGCTGTGGCAATCCCACCAGCGTTGCAATGCGTTAGGATGGAATCACCTTTAGCGAATAAGGATAAACCATGTTCCCCAATTTTCCTGCACATTTCTTCATCCTCAGTAAAGATGGCTTTGGCCTCGGTTACAAGTGCTTCCTTGGCAGCTGAAATGCTTTGTGCTGCTTGCAAGGTGCTTTCCATCCTCCGTAATGCCCAAAAAAGGTTGACCGCAGTAGGCCTGGAAGAGGCGAGCTTTTCAATATGCCCCGTTACATTCTTCTTGAATTCCCCTAATTCAGTGGTTGTTTCCTGTTTGGCACCAAGTGCAACGCCAAATGCTGCCGTCAGTCCGATTGCTGGGGCGCCGCGTACCTTTAATGTCAAAATGCTGTCGTATACATCATCAACTGAATGAAGTTCAATGAATTCAGTTAAGGAAGGCAGGGCCTGTTGATTTAATAATGTAATATGGGTATCATCCCATTGGACTGAATATGGTAAGGGTGCTAGTGTCGTCATGTACAGGTCTCCTTTTAAAGGGTTGAATAAAATGGAAGTGTATGGTTTTTCAACGCATCAATGACAGCTGGAACATCCAATTCTTCCCGTTTTTTAATTAAAAAAGCACCAATCTTCAATGTTGTCGTTTTCGCAGCGATTCTAGATTCTTTATCTTCAATGACATTTAGATCGGCAACATGGGAAAGGCCAATGGTTCGCCGAATCAATTCGCATCCGGCAAAACCGAATGCGTCCCTTTTGAATTTAGCCAGTAAATAAGGTAGATAACCCTTCACATTGCGGAATGGGCTTATATTTTGGGTGTTCCATAGTTCAGTATATGCTTCTTCAAAGGCATTCCAAAATTGATGGAGGTGTGTGAAAATCTCTTCCTTTCCAGGGCCATTACGTGTGACTGCCTGAAAAAGAAGGTTGGCTGTGTATTGACCTAGGTCAAAACCAACTGGGCCATAAAAAGCAAATTCTGCATCAATAACCTTTGTTTCAGTTTCACTTGCAAATATACTTCCTGTATGTAAATCTCCATGAAGCAAGGATTCCTGCTCGGTTTCAAAGCTTTGTTTCAGCTTGGCGACTTCAAGTATCACATCTTGATCATTCCAAATACTTTTGGCGGCATCAGTCAATTCCACCTCGAAATCTCCGGGGAGCTCCTCGAAAAAAGGATCCGTGAAAATGTAGACTTCAGTGATTCTGCAAAGCTCCGGATTCGTGAAGTGTCGGGCCACTTCTTTTTTCGCAGAGGGTTCTAAATGATAATCGGATGTATAAAATGCCGTCTTCGCTACATACTCACCGATATGCTGTGAAAGCAATGGATATGGATCACCATCGATTAATCCTGTTCTAACGATTTTCAAGTGCGATAAATCTTCCATGACTGTGATCGCAAGCTGTTCATCCGAATAATAGACTTGCGGTACGAATTCGGGGCAATAGCTTTTGAAATGAATAAGTGCATTCGCTTCAATGGCAGCCCTTTTCAATGTCAGCGGCCAGCTTTCGCCAATTACCTTGGCATATGGGACAGCCTGTTTGATTATTATTCCTTTATTTGTATCAGTTTCTGTAATATGAAAAACATAATTTAAGTTACCATCTCCGATTTCTTTACAGTTTAAACTGGCATCCGCATTGACCAACCCAAGTTTTTTTGCAAAGGTTATAGCTGTTTCGTTTGTCAATCTTTTAAAATTCGAATGGTTTTGAGTCATTTTTTTCCCTCCAGGTTCAAAATAAGAATAAAAAAGCCTCTTTCATATAGAAAGAGGCAGAAGTTTTGGCTTCGGACCTCTCATCTCCCAGAAAAATGAATTCTGGTGGAATTAGCACCGTGCTCTGTGGATTTTATAATCCGGCGGTGGATCCGCCCCATTTCACAATGGTATTACAGTCGGTTGCTGGGCTTCATAGGGCCTTTATCCCTCAGCCTGCTCTTGATAAGAGTATATGTATTCTGAAATTTTAATCTTCGGGAAAATAATATCAACTTTTTAAATAGTTTGTCAATGGGGAAATTAATAAAAGTCCGGCCGGCGATCTTCGAATACAGGTATTTTGTTACGTGCTTCCGTAACTTTAGTGAAGTCCAAGGTGCCTGTCAATAGTTCGTTTTCTTCTCCCGCTTCACTTACGATAACTCCCCATGGATCAATAATCAAGGAATGACCAGCAAATATATTATTGATATCCGAACCTGAACGATTAACGGCTACAACATAGGCTTGGTTCTCGATGGCACGACTAATCAATAAGGCTCTCCAGTGATCGAGTCTGGGCTTAGGCCATTCTGCGGTTACGAATAGAACTTCGGCACCTTGAACAGCATGGGCTCGCTGCCATTCCGGGAAGCGGATGTCATAACAAATGAATCCAGCACATATTTTTTCATCAAGAGTGAATAAACCTTCTTTTTCACCTGGCTGCAGGTAGCGATGTTCATCCATCAATTGAAATAAGTGAAGCTTATCATACTCTTTAATGAGTTTTCCATCCTTATTGATGATGATCATGGTGTTATAGATACCCATGCTCGTTTTTTTGGCAATGGAACCGCCTACGATGTGAATCTCGTGTTTCCTTGCCTGTGTTTTAAGGAATTCAATCGTTTTTTCCGCCTCTTGATCAGCAATCTCATTTAACCTGGTCAAGTCGTATCCAGTTGTCCAAAGCTCTGGTAAAATGACGATATCGGGTTCTGACCGTGCTGCTTCTTCCAACCATTGTTCCGCAACCTGAAAATTGATATCCGGTTGCCCGAATGCTATATCCATTTGAATACAGGCTATTTTCCACTTCATCGTTTAAAACCCCCACATGTAAAAAATGCTTTACAAGACTATGATAAACATATATCATTTGTGACTAGAATTTCAAGAAATTTCAGAGAAGGTGTATAAATGTTGCAATTCGAAAAATCCGGAAAGCTTCAGGACCTGCCAAAGCAGTTTTTTGCCTCACTTGTCGCAAAAGTCAATGCGATTACGGCGCAAGGACATGATGTCATTAATTTAGGCCAGGGAAATCCTGATCAACCTACGCCTGAACATATCGTGAAAAGTTTACAGACTGCTGCTGAAAGATCGATTAATCATAAATATTCACCATTCCGGGGACATCAATATTTAAAGGATGCCGCTGCCGTCTTTTATGAACGTGAATATGGAGTCAAGCTGGATCCAAATAGTGAAGTGGCGATTCTCTTTGGAGGAAAGGCAGGTCTTGTCGAACTGCCGCAGTGTTTATTAAATCCAGGTGATACGATCCTGGTTCCTGATCCCGGCTATCCGGATTATCTTTCAGGTGTAGTGTTAGCCCAGGCAAAAACCGAATTCATGCCCTTGACAGAAGAAAATGGTTTTCTTCCGAATTACAAAGTTATACATAAAGACGTGCTTGATAAAGCCAAAATGATGTTCTTGAACTATCCGAATAACCCCACTGGTGCTTCTGCAACTGAAAGTTTTTTTTATGAAACCGTCTCCCACGCAAGAGAGCATTCAATTTGTGTGGTCCACGATTTCGCTTATGGAGCGATAGGGTTCGACGGAAAAAAACCGACAAGCTTTCTCCAGGCAAAGGGAGCGAAGGATGTAGGAATAGAAATATACACACTATCGAAAACATACAATATGGCAGGGTGGAGAGTTGGCTTCGCAATGGGGAATAAAAGTGTCATAGAGGCTCTTGAACTATTACAAGACCATCTTTATGTGAGTCTCTTCCCGGCGATACAGGAAGCAGCGGCAAGTGCATTGCTTGACTCGCAGAGCTGTGTAGAGGAATTAGTGAAGATGTATGAGGGGCGCAGGAATGTTTTCATTGAGGGATTAAGGGCAATCGGCTGGGAAGTCAAAGCTCCTGAAGCATCGTTTTTTGCCTGGCTCAAGGTACCAAAAGGCTTTACGTCAGAGAGTTTTGCAGACTATTTATTAACGCATGCCCACGTAGCTGTTGCCGCAGGAAATGGATTCGGTGAATTTGGCGAGGGTTACGTAAGGGTAGGGCTTCTGACTTCGGAAGAGCGGTTAAAAGAGGCTGTGGAACGAATTCGCACACTAAACTTGTTTTAACGAAGGATTGAGGTATCCAATGTATCCCACCGTTAAATGGTTAAAAACGTATTGACAAAGTATGGAATACCTGTCAGAATACAAAATAAATTCTAAATCTTTCGATATTTGTAACTATATATCAGCGTTTTCTTATTTTGAGCAGGTGGAGGGACTAGCCCTATGAAGCCCAGCAACCGACCGTAATTCCATTGTAAAATGGGGCGGAATTCTTCGCCGGATTTTCATGAAATCCACAAGGCACGGTGCTAATTCTTGCAGCCAATGGCTGGGAGATAAGAAGATGGCTTTTTAAGCCTCTTCTTATATGAAGGGGCTTTTGCCATTTAGAGCAATGCCAGGTTAATGACTTCGAGAGTTTACTAACGTGTAATAGGAGTGATCAGATGAGCGAGATAGTCGCTACTTATTTAATTCATGACTTTAATGGAAATCATGAGAAAAAAGCAGAGAGCATTGCCTTAGGTTTGACTGTGGGGACATGGACGGACCTGCCCCAATTGGTCCAGAAGCAACTGGAAAAGCATAAGGGACGTGTAGTATCCGTAACGCCACTATCTGAAGAAGAGAGGGCAAACGGCTACTTTAATCGTAAAGTGTACCGTTCGCTAATTAAAATTGCCTATCCGGCTGGGAATTTCTCTAATGATTTACCTGCAATCCTTACGACGGTCTTCGGCAAACTTTCATTGGACGGTGAAATAAAACTGATCGACCTGGATTTTGTCGGTGCTATTCAAAAAGCGTTCCCGGGACCGCAATTTGGCATTACAGGCATAAGGGAAAAGATTGAGGTATTTAACAGGCCCCTGGTGATGAGCATCTTTAAAGGTGTATTGGGAAGGGATCTAACCTTCCATAATGAGCAACTGAAGCAACAAGCGTTAGGAGGTGTTGACCTAGTTAAAGATGATGAGATTCTCTTTGACCAGGAACAGACTCCATTTTTCGATAGAATAAAAACGGGAAAAAGAATTTTGAATGAAGTCTTTGAAACGACTGGCCACCGAACTTTATATGCTGTCAATCTATCAGGGAAAACATTTGATTTATTGGATAAGGCGAAGCAAGCGGCTGAAGCAGGGGCAGATGCTTTATTGTTCAACGTTCATACATATGGTTTGGATGTATTGCAAGCCTTAAGTGAACATGATCATATCAAACTACCGATCATGGCGCACCCCGCATATAGCGGGGCATTGGCATCTTCATCATTTTATGGGATAGGCTATCCATTATTGCTTGGTAAATTAGTGAGGTTATCAGGAGCGGATTTATCCTTGTTCCCATCACCTTATGGAAATGTCGCACTTGAAAAAAAGGAAACATTAGCGATTGCTGAAGCTCTTACAAAAGATGAATTTTCATGGAAAAAGGCCTTCCCTGTACCTTCTGCAGGCATTCATCCAGGCATGGTTCCCGACCTGATCAAGGATTTTGGGCTGGACAGTGTCATTAATGCCGGAGGTGGAATTCACGGACACCCTGACGGAGCAGAGGGCGGGGCCAAGGCTTTCCGTTCTGCTGTTGAAGCCGTACTAGCAGGAAAGGACCTATCAGAAGCGGCGGCTGAGGAAGAAGGACTAAAAAAAGCTCTTGTTTTATGGGGAGGCTTGTAAGAAATAATGAAACCGATCATCTTTTGCGATTTCGATGGAACGATCACCAACACAGATAATATCATTTCTATCATGAAAAAATTTGCGCCACCGGAGTGGGAAAAGTTGAAAGACGATGTCCTTCAGCAAAAAATCAGTATATCTTCAGGGGTCGGTGATATGTTTTCCTTGCTTGATAGTGGCTTGAAGGATGACATCATTCAATATGTATGCGAGACGGCCGGCATTCGTCCAGGATTTAATGAATTCGTTGAGTATACGAAAAAAGCCAACATCCCTTTATATATTGTAAGTGGAGGCATGGATTTTTTCATTGCACCTCTTTTAAATGATATCTTGCCAGCAGATTCCGTTTATTGCAACAATGCATTTTTCAATAAGGAAAAGATTTATATTGAGTGGCCCCACGCTTGTGATGACCAATGTAATAAGGATTGCGGTTGCTGTAAGCCATCAATTATGAGGGGAATTGCGAGTGCGGGTGATTTTAAGCTCGTTATTGGAGATTCAGTAACGGATTTTGAAGCGGCAAAACAGGCCGATTTTGTCATAGCCCGTGACATGCTGCTTGAGAATTGTGATAGAGAAGGGATTCCTCATCAAGGTTTTGAGACGTTTTATGATGTAATTGATATTTTAAAGCGGCGGGAGGAGGTAAAGGCGTGAACACACATACTGAAGAATGGCTGGAGCTAGCCGATATTAAAGCTGAACTGGCCCAAAGGGATTGGTTTATGGGAACAAGCGGGAACTTGTCCATCCGCGAGCCCAAAAGTCCTTTCTTTTATATTTCGGCAAGCGGTAAGGATAAAAGGAAGCAATCGGATTCGGACTTTTTATTGGTGGATTTAAAAGGAAAACCAGTTGAAGAAACGGAGCTAAGACCATCGGCCGAAACTTTGCTTCATACCGTTATTTACGGGAAAACCAATGCGAACTGTGTACTCCATGTCCATACAGTTGAAAATAATGTGATATCCGAATTGTACGGAGATGAAGGTCAGGTTTCTTTTCATAATCATGAAATCATAAAAGCGACCGGACGGTGGGATGAAGATTCAGAGCTTCGGATTCCAATAATATATAATCACGCTGACATTCAACAGTTATCCGATAAGTTCAAGCAACATGTCGAAGAAGACTCTGGCGCCGTGCTGATCCGCAATCATGGAATTACGGTTTGGGGTATAAGCGGACTCGAAGCAAAAAGAATACTTGAAGCTTGCGAATTTTTATTTCAATATCAACTGTTGCTTAATCAACAAAAGGCGTTTGCAGGTTCTTTAAGATAAAAGATCCTAGAGGAGGATGAATGATGGCGATGATTAGGTTCCATGAAACAAACGAGGTTATTGAAAACGGTGAACAGGTAAAAGGCTTTTTAGAAACACAAGGGGTTATTTATGAACAATGGGACATTTCGAAATTACCGGCCCATCTTGTGGAAAAATACGATCTGACAGATGCTGACAAAGAGGAAATCCTTTTAACTTTCAAATCTGAGATAGCGGAAATTTCCGAAAGAAGAGGCTATAAAGCTCAAGATATCATCACATTATCCGATGCAAATCCAAACTTGGATCAAATGCTTGAAAACTTTAAGCAGGAACACCACCATGAAGATGATGAAGTGCGTTTCATAGCAGGCGGAACCAGTATTTTTGCCATTGAGGGCAGCGATAAGCAGTGGTTTGATGTACGGCTTAATCCAGGAGATCTTATTAGTGTACCAGAATCCACACGGCATTATTTCACGCTGGCAGAAGATAGAAAAACTGTAGCTGTCCGTATTTTCGTTACAGCGGCAGGATGGGTGCCGATTTACGAAAAAGACGAAGTTCAAGCATGAATCATTGTCGAAAAACCAGCTTACGGGCTGGTTTTTTATGTGGTTCGGGCAAGTGCTTTTAAAAGATAAGTATGATAAAATTTAACGGAATCGAATTTTACAGGATCATGGGAGCAGATACAAATGAAAACAACCGAAGTTTACATATTAGGAGGATTTCTCGGCAGCGGGAAAACGACGCTTCTACGAAATATATTAAAACAGGAAAGTGAAGCAAATAGGAAAGTGGCCGTCCTTTTGAATGAGCTCGGCAGTGTATCGGTGGACAGCGGCCTGATTGGTGATGAAGTGCCATTGAAGGAGTTGTTTGACGGGTGCATTTGCTGCACCATTCAGGATAAGCTGGAGGTTCAGCTTCATGAATTGCTAACTGAAAACAACCTGGACGCCGTTTATATTGAAACGACGGGCGCAGCCCATCCAGTTGAAGTATTGGATGGCATCATGTCGCCGCTTTTCGCCAAAAGACTGGATTATAAAGGGATTATAACGGTCGTCGATTTACTACGGTGGCGCGATCGGGAAGAACTGTCTCCGCAGCTTCGGCAGTTGCTTGCTGAGCAAATCCACCATGCGGATTTCATATTATTGAATAAAGTGGACCTTGTAAGTGAGATGGAGGCCGCACAGCTGATATATTCGATACAGGCGCTTAACACCGATGCTGTTTGTTTATTGACGGAGTATGCGGCCATTTCCTTGATATCGTTGCAGCAGATGCAAAGAAAACGGCAAAATGGCCATCAAAAGCTTGATGTACACGACCATTTGCATTTAACTGCAGTGGTCCACACATTTGAGGGTGCCGTGGCACAAACTGACTTTGAAGATTGGCTTAGGGGCCTTCCGGAAACGGTCTATCGAATGAAAGGATACATTTCCTTTACACATTCACAACTCCCCCATTTATTCCAATACTCATACGGAATGCCGATGTATATGAATGAAATGATGAAAATGCCATTGAATATCGTCATTATCGGTGAAAAGTTGGATAGGGAAATTATCATCGGCCAGTTGAAGGCTTTGGAAGCGAAAGCGGCCCAATAAACGTCTGCCGTCCATTAAAGAGAAACATAAAAGGAGACTTTCTTATCAAGGAGGCGGTAATATTGCCATGGAATAAGAATGATTATCCGAATTCGATGAAAAATCTAGATGAAGATTTAGGGAAAAGGCCATTGAAATCGAGAATGCATTATTGGATGATGGATATGGGGATGGAAAAGTCATTCCAATTGCCATAGACCGCAGCTAAAATGTCGGTGGGAAAAGATTGAAAAAATGGTCAGACCATAAATGGGTCTGACCATTTTCATTGTTGCAATCCAAAGGCGGCAAATGTCTTTTCGTCTTCAATTAATCCGCACGCAGCACATTGCACCCGAATTTCTGGACCATTATATGCTAGATGGAAAGGCTGAAGCGAATCGTTCGAATATTGTTCAACGATCTCACCGGATTGCGGATCCTTTTTAATGGGGGTTGATACTTGCTTAATGAGATTGAAGCGAGATTTATTTGTCCGGCAATTCGGACAGCGGTATACTTGAGACAATTTACTCACTCCTTTTTTTGAATTTTTTATTGCGTAATCGTAATATTAAGTTAGTCTTTACAAACTTGATTAATAATATGTATAAATTAGTGATGGATGGAAGGGATAATATGAAAGATAATGTCAGGCAAGAAGCAGTACTGGAGGCTTATTTAAGTTTATGGAATAATCGTAAGGTGCCGGATGGAGGTGGAAGGGAAGTATTATCGGAACTAATTCGCCGCGAGCTTTTAGATGAAAATGCACACCCCCGTGCCCGGAAACCAGTACTGGAAAAGTTTTACCTCTGTATTAAACGCGTGATGGGTTCTGCGCTTTCAGAAGAAATGAAAAACGCGATCGTCATATCCTATGTCACTGAATTGGAAAGGTTATGATTCCAGTTGTGATACGGATGCTTGTTTAGAGAATATTCTTTTCCGCTTCATACTTTTTTCACAAATCATTGTTAAAATTTAAAAAAAATAGATATTTAATGAATAAGGAGCTTAAAATATGAAGTGGGGCATTGGGCTTTTTCTTGCCATCTTACTGCTTACTGGGTGTAATGGCAGTAATACATTTACAAAAATAAATAAAAGTAAATCTTTCTTGGCGACAGTCAATATCAAGGATACCTCCCTGACTTTCATAGATGAAAACTATCATCCATTTGCCAAATGGGATATTTCAGAACCATTTACCGGAGCCCTGCTCCTGGCAGACAAAGATACTATCTTGCTTTATGGAAAGGATATGGAGAAAGTCCAAGTGTACTCTTTATCAGAAGGAAAACTGATAAACAGTTGGGAAATTGGGAAAGGGATCGTCAATATGCAGTTATTACATGATGGAAAAAGCATCGTGGCAGTCAATCAATCGAATCACTCCATTTATTTTTTAAATGATGAAGGTGAGGAACAGGATATAGTCAGTGTCGGTAAAAGCCCTTTGACCGTTCTTCAGGGTGTGCAAGCGAATCGCTTGTATGTAATTAATTTTGGGGATACCAAATGTTCAGTGATAAATCTTGAAACGAAAAAGGTTGAATTCGAATTTCCCATACATAGTTCCAGCACTGGCTCATTATTGAGGGAAGAAAAGGATGAAATATGGATCGGAGGACACGGTCATGGAGATCAAGTGGAAGAAGATCTATATATTTATTCGGCAAAAACGGGAGAGTTGAAGAAAAAGTTGAAGGCTCCCACCATGCCGATAAAGTTCCTGGAGAATGCTGAAGGCATTTTTGTCCTTAGTCATGGCACAAGCTCCTTATATAAATTGAATGATCAATATGAGGAAGTGAAAAGCAAGGTGGTCGGCGTCAACCCTTTTGAAATGGCAAACTTTAACGAAGATGTGGTCGTAGCTGGATATGATAGTGATGAAGTGTATGTAGTGGATGCTGGAACAGTCGATGTTAAAAAAACGATCAAAGTCGGCGAAGGTCCATTCCAATTGATGTTGAGGGAGTAGTTGACATGCATGTTTACACCATTTTAGTCGTGGATGATGAAGAGGATATGCGGAATCTAGTTGAAATGTATTTGCTGAACTCAGGTTATCGATGCCTTCAAGCTGCGAATGGAAAAGAAGCCATTAGTATGGTTGAAACACATGAAGTGGATTTAATCCTACTGGATATCATGATGCCAGGTATGGACGGTTTCTCGGTATGTGAAAAGATTCGTGATAATTGGGAGATCCCTGTAATATTTGTCAGTGCGAAAGGTGAAGAGTGGGATATGGTGAAAGGGCTGAAGCTCGGCGGGGACGATTATATCGTCAAACCGTTCAATCCAGGAGAATTGGTCGCTAGGGTCGAAGCGGTATTGCGAAGGACAGGCAAACTATCATTGAAAGAAGAGGATCTAAACCAAGTGCGATTCGGTAAAATTAGCTTAAACTTACAATCCAGAACGGTTTTGGTGGAAGGGACCCCTATCAATTTAACCTTGAAAGAATTCGAGTTGCTCTTATTCCTCATGCGTCATAAAAGTCAGGCACTTAGCCGTGAACAACTGCTTGAAAATGTATGGAGCGGGGAGTATGGGGGGTCTTTACGTACCGTGGATACCCATATCAAAACTTTACGAATGAAATTAAGCGCGGCCGATTACATTCAAACCGTCTGGGGAATCGGGTATAAGATAGAGGAAAAGAAATGATTAATAAATGGAGGTCCCTCTCTTTTAAATTATGGCTTACCATCATCACCGCCATCATCCTGTCCGTGCTGTTCGCTTACTCCCTTTCCCAATATTATTATAAAAACCTTTATGTGGAGAAGCTTAAAACAGATTTAGTCAATGAAGCGTCATTGCTTGGTGAGGATTATACCGGCGGTGAAATCAGTGAAGACTTCAAGCAAAAAGTTGAATGGTTTAACAGTAAGAATGACAGCGAGGTCTTTGTCGTCAGCAATCCCAGGGAATTGAGTGCCTGTCTCCCTTTTGAAATCAATTATGACACCCTCATTTCTGAAGAGGAACGGCAAATGCTTTTAGACGGGAAAGCCGTTGAAAAAGAGGGGTACGAGAAAAGGTTTAAAAAGAACATCGTAGCGGCCATCATACCCCTGATTGACGGAGATCGCCTCGAAGGCATCATCTATACGTATATTCCAGTGGATTCTATTACGGTCTTGCTTAAGGAATTTGCTGCAAAGTGGATGGCAGCGGTTCTTTTATTCTTGATTGTCGCGATTTTTTTTACTACGAAATGGTTGAAAAAGCTAATCAGTCCAATCAAGGACATCGAGACTGCTGCCCATCGAGTCTCAGAGGGCAATTATGACATACAGGTTCAGGTAAGGAGTCATGATGAAATAGGTAAACTGGCAAAAGCCTTTAATGATATGGCTAACTCCATCCATTTGGAAGAAGAAAGAAAAAAAGAGTTTCTTGAAAATGTTGCACATGAGCTTAGAACCCCGCTTAGTTACGTAAAGGGATACACGCAGGCCATTTTGGATGGTGTAGTGAAAAATGATGAAGAGGAACGTAAATACCTTCAACTAATTTCAAGGGAAGCTCTTAGGCTGCAGCGGCTTGTAGGAGATTTGATGGATTTATCAAAAATGGATAGTGATCCACTCATGTTATTTAAAACCCCGATTGCCTTTGCTCAATTCATTGAAGATGTGCTTGTGATTTATGAACCTATAATAAAAGAAAAGCAATTGGACTTGCAAATTGATCTGGATCCGGACCCGATTATTATTGGGGATGAAGGCAGGATGGAACAAATCTTACATAACATTTTTGACAATGCCATTCAGTATACGGAGCCTGGAGGATCAATCAATATTACCTTGATTCAGCATAAAGAAAATTGCGAACTGGTGGTTACTGACACGGGTAATGGGATTCCTGAAGCGGATCTACCATATGTAATGAATCGCTTTTACCGGGTGAACAAAGCACGCAGCCGTTTTGATGGCGGGTCAGGGCTTGGGCTGTCCATCGTCAAAAAATTGGTGGAATTGCAAAATGGCAATATCGAAATAGAAAGTAAAGAAAAAATAGGAACAAAAGTCAGGGTAGTGCTACCTATAATAGGAGAAGAATTGAATTCATAAAAAGGGGATACGTTCAAAAATGAAAAGAATCATGTTATTTTGCATGACGTTAATTTTATTGGCTGGATGCGGCAAGGAAGAGGAAATTCCGAAAATGTTGAATGTCGATTTAGCTGTCGATCCAATTCATGGCAAAGTGAATGAGCCTGTGAAGTTTCAGGCAAAAGTTACTTATGGGGATGAAGAAGTGACAGATGCGGATGATGTCAGCTTTGAAATTTGGCTTGCAAATAGCAAAGACCATGAAAAGATTCCTGCAAAACATAAAGAAAACGGCATTTATGAATTGGAAAAGACTTTTGAAGAAGAAGGAACCTATTATGTATATGCCCACGTAACAGCAAGGGATATGCACAACATGCCAAAGGAAAAATTCGTCATAGGCAAACCAAGCCCTCCTGAACAAAATGGTGGAAAAAAGGATATGGACGAGATGAATGATGATGAAATGAAATGATGAATGCAAAATCCAAACCAAAACAATTCGGTGGAATCCGGATTGTTTTTTTATTTGTAAAATCCTCATGGGGGGATAGGGGTGAATGATGAAGTCTAATGTCGAATTTAAAACGAAAAAAATGTAACATAAAAGTAATGAAAGTCATAATAAGTAGCTTGGAAACGATATGTCAACGAAAAGTTATTAGTATTCCATGGAAATGGTTCTATGTAACTACCATTGACAAGGAGTGGCTAGGAAAATATGGGTATTTATACTACTTACAGAAACATAGATAGTTAAAGCATTTTTGCAAGACTTCTCTGAAACTTGGATAAAAATATTTTCTCATTCGCATCCTGTGAATTTGATGGAAATTGATGGTGCATATATTACGAAAAATGCATGATATGATAATTCCAGAAGCAAAACACAACACAAAATGAACATCACAGGAGGAAATACGAATGAAAAAGAAAATGTTTATGTCAGCAGCAGCAGCTGCAGCTATTATATTCACAGGAGTAGGAGTTAACCAAGCAGAAGCAGCCAACTGTGATACTGTAAAACAAGTAACTTATCAAACTATGAATAAAGAGGATATGCAAAATGTCCTTAACCAATACTTAACTAAATACAATTTCACATTACCTGCAGCACAGGCACAACAAACACCAGTTCAAACACCAGTTCAAGAAGTTGGAACAACGAACCAAGCAAAACCTGAAGCAAAACCTGAAGCAAAACCTGAAGCAAAACCTGAAGCACCAGAAGTAACACCTGATAAATCTACTGATAAAAAAGCAGAGACAAGCTCTGAATTAAGTGCTTATGAACAAGAAGTTGTTAAATTAACGAATGCAGAACGTGAAAAACAAGGTTTGGCAGCACTTAAAATCGACACTAAGTTGAGCAAAGTTGCCCGTATCAAGTCTCAAGACATGAAAGATAAAAATTACTTTGATCACAATAGCCCAACTTACGGCTCACCATTCGATATGATGAAACAATTCGGAATCAGCTATACATCAGCTGGCGAAAACATCGCACAAGGTCAACAAACACCTGAAGAAGTGGTACAAGCTTGGATGAATAGCGAAGGACACCGTGAAAACATCATGAATCCTAGCTTTACTCATATTGGAGTAGGTTACGTAGCATCTGGTAACTACTGGACTCAACAATTCATCGGAAAATAATAGATTAGTAGAAGAGTGCATCCCATTAACATGGGGTGTGCTTTTTTTGCACGCAATTGATCAATTACTTCTAATGGAATAGCATGATTTGTGCCATTGATTTTTGTAATGTGCCGAAACCTAATTGTATGGACTGGTGGTTGTTGGCAACAAGAGAAAGAAGGACCGCACCAGAAAATTAGTGTGGTCCCTTGAAGCCAAATCAAATCTCGGATACATCGATTTCTGAATACTGGGTATTGAAACTTTTTTGAAGGCGTATTTCCAATGTTGATTCTTTATATTGGGCAGATGCCCCTTTTTTCTTAACAAGAGCGGGCAGCGTTATGACATGCCGATCTGACTCCTCTGGAATCCCCTCAATGATGGATTGGTTAGAGGTATGGTAAAGTTTCATTTTCTTTAGCCAAGATTCATCTTCTATGGGAATTCTTACAAAGACATTTAAATGGGTTTCAAAAACATCTGCATGTAAAGGATGTTCGGATTTGGCATGTTCTTTTTGTGCCCCGCCTTCACTATGGTTCATCATACCTTGCATATTGTCAGGGATGACCTGTGAAAATACTTTTTCAATGAACGATTGTACATCACTTTGCTGCATATTTTTCATGAAGTCCTTTTGGTTCGGGTTATTTTTTAAAGAAAAAAGTGAATTCCAGGGAAACATATTGAATTCCTCTCTCCTGCTTATTGGCTGACAGGTTTATTTCTTATATTTTATGCAGGCTAAAGCCTATAGGTTCGTTTTTATAATTACTAAATTATAGAAAACGGGTCAAACTTATGTATAATTAAGTAAAATCCATTAGATAAAGAGGGTAATCCTGTGGATGAAAAAGTAGCTTTTATTACTGGTGGAGCAACGGGAATCGGCAAAAGGATGGCAATTTCACTTGCGGATAATGGTATGTCCATTATCATTACTTATCGAAAAAGTAACAAGGCAGCCCTAGCATTAGTGGATGAATTGCAGGAAAAGTACAATGTAAAGGCACTTGCGATTCAAGGTGACTCGTCGAGTGAGAAAGATTGCCGAAATATTTTGCAGTTGGTCTTGGAGGCTTTTGGCCATGTTGATATCTTCATTCATAACGCAGGGCCTTATATGCATGATCGCAAGCCCATGTCTGAATATGGCAGTGATGAATGGAAGTACATCATGGATGGAAATTTAAATGGTTTTTTCTATTTTGCCAAGAAGCTTATTCCGCAAATGCGCAGTAGAAGATGGGGCAGAGTCATCACTTTAGGGTTTGAGAGGTGTGAAACTGCACCAGGCTGGATATATCGTTCTGCTTTTGCCGCTGCAAAGAGCGGGTTGACCTCCTTAACTAGAACTTTGGCTGCCGAAGAAGCTAAACATGGGATCACCGTGAATATGGTCTGTCCTGGAGATATCATAGGTGATTGGAAAGAAGAGGAAATTAGGGTCGCAAGAGGAGAAAAGGATGATACGGTTCCAGTCGGAAGACCAGGTACAGGGGAGGATATAGCGAGGGTCATCACGTTCCTATGTGATGAAAAATCAGATTTCATTACCGGTAGCGTCATACCGGTAACTGGAGCTAAGGATGTACTTGGGAAATTATATAAAGCCTAGTGGTTTAGGGTAAAAAGGTGGGGCCGGTGTAATCCAGCCCCACTCTTTATTATGCCATTTTTTTATACTTTACTTGCTGTATGAACCTTAAACGAGCAGCCAACCCTATCGCTCCGAGGGCCAAGCCGGAAATTAAGCCGATCCAATACCCAAAGGCTCCCATGTCCGTATACTGTGCAAAGAAATAGCCAACGGGAAGCCCAAGAATCCAATATGAGACAAGGGACATCGCAAACGTGACATTTACATCTTTATATCCACGCAATATACCCTGTATAGGTGCCTGCAGGGCATCTGATATCTGAAAGAAGATGGCATAGATTAAAAAATGTGATGTCAGCATCATTACCTCATGATCTTTAGTGTAAACAGAGGCGACAGGTTCGCGGAAGAGGAATAGGATGGTCGACAAAACGAGCGACATCGTCAATGCCATCGAGATGCCAATCCAGCTGTACTCTTTGGCATCTTTATAACGGGATGCCCCAATTTCGAATCCAATGACGATCGTCAATGCCATGGATATACTTAGCGGCATCATATAAAGCAGTGACGCAAAATTCATGGCAATCTGATGAGAAGCAATTGTCACGGTATCATACTTACTCATCAAAAGGGTAACGGCCGAAAAAATGCTAGTTTCAAAAAAGATGGCCAGACCGATAGGCACCCCAATCAATAATAGGGCACGCCATTCTTTCCAGGAAACCCGGAAAAATTCATTGAAAACCTTATATGTCGAAAATGGGTTGATTTTCACCACTACAATGATGGCAACCAGTGCAATTAACCAATAAGTAATGGCAGTAGCGTATCCGGAACCGACTCCTCCAAGTTCCGGGAATCCAAACTTCCCGTATATTAACAGGTAATTAAATATGACGTTAATTGGAAGTGCACACAAGGTAATGATCATGGAGATCCTCGTCTGCCCGAGTGCATCTATGAATGACCTCAACGCATTATAAACGAATAAAGGAATGATCCCGATAGAAAGGGCGATCAAATAATCATGCGCCACCCGGTGGACATTATCTTCAAGATCCATGGCATTCAATATGGGATTCAATGAAAACGCCCCAATGATTAAAATGACCAAGGCTAAAGCGACAGCTAAATAAATGGCCTGCATCACAGAATAGGAAACGGATTTGGACTGCCTGGAACCAACGAGCTGTGAAACCACCGGCGTTAAGGCAATCAATATCCCACTTAGCCCCGTGTACACGGGTGTCCAAAGCGAACTGCCGATCGAGACGCCAGCAACGTCCTGCGTACTGTATTGCCCTGACATCATTACATCAAAAAAAGTCATGGCATATAGGCCGATTTGAGTTATCAGGATAGGTATCAATATATAAAATAACATACGGATCTTTTGCGATTTAGTATAAGTCTGGTTCATCAAAGTACCTCAATATAAATATTTGAAATTTTCAACACAATGAAAGAATTATATCACAGAAGCGCGTGATGTTTTAAGCTTTTATTTGAAATGAAAAAGACTTGCCGTTTTAGGGCAAGTCTTTTTGTCAGTCGCGCATGGATTCAAAATCATTCATGGCTTCTATATTTGAATCTTTTTGAAGAATGAAAGCCTGGGAAGGGATGGCAATTTGCACATCTTCCTGCTCTAATATCTCCATTATTTTAAAGTTCACATCTTCTTTAATTGATAAATATCCTCCAAAGTCAGTCGCATTCGTGAAGAAATAGAGGTAAAGGTTGAAGCCGGAATGACTAAACTCATCAAACTTAACAAGAATCGTTTCCGGATGTACTTCTGAATGATCAATCAGCATTTTTTCTATGCCTCTAATGACATTTTCCAATTTTTCTTTTGGCGTTGTAACATTCACATCCAAATGGAAGGCAATCTGTCTTTTACCCATCTTTGACCAGTTAATGATCGGTTCATTCGAAAGGGTCGCATTTGGAACCGTAACTAAAGCTTGGGCGAAAGTCCGAACTTTGGTGCTTCGGAATGTGATGTCTTCAATGGTTCCCTCCACACTTGGAGTTTTGATCCAATCCCCTATTGTAAAAGGTTTTTCGGTGACGATGACGATACCCCCGAAAAAATTGCTGACGGTATCTTTAGCAGCAAGAGCGAAAGCCAATCCGCCCAAACCAAGCCCTGCAACAAATCCATCGACATTAAAACCCCATTCCTCCGCAATAATGGAGGCACCAAAAGCAATGATGATTAACTTTATGATTTTCGTAAAGAACGGCATGACGATTTGATCGACTTCAAGTCCAAATTTACTTACTAATTTCGGAAATAAAATAGTTAAGATCGAACTGATATTGAAAATCGTCCAAAAGAATAAGAAGACAAAAAATGATCTGTATATTTTCAATCTTAATTCAGTCGAAGGCGAGTCAAGCGGGAAATAATGCATCGAAATAATAACACCAATCAAAACGATAAGCAATCTTACCGGCTGTTCGATAGCGAGCATTAAGTTGGCCGCAAATTCAACTTTACGTTTTTCTGCCATTCGAAGAAAGAATTTGAATATATATTTAGTAAATACTTTCCGAAGCAAAAGGAAGATTAGAAAAATACCTATGGAAATTCCTAATTGGGTCCAGGCTTCGATTCCATCAAATTGATGGAGAGATTCAGAAACTTCTTGCAATGTATTACTCCTCCAATGTATCTTGTAGTATTGTAGAATACTAAGATTATAATATATTCATGTTAAAAAAGGAAAAAATAATCGATAATTACATTCATCATGGTATTTTAAGGTTCACTTACTGCTTTTTCAAGTTATTAATGGCATGGATATATGGTAATATGGATGCAAAGTGATTTTTTAAGTTTGGAAGGTGGAAATATTGACTAAGAAAATAGTATTTACCGGAGGCGGTTCTGCCGGTCATGTATCTGTTAATGCAGCAATCATCCCGGAATTTTTAGAGCATGATTGGGATGTTACTTATATTGGTTCAAAAAAAGGCATTGAAAAAAATATCATCGAAAAGGAATTTCCCGAGGTCCGTTATGAAACGATTTCAGTCGGGAAATTCCGACGTTATCTTTCTGTCGAAAATATGAAAGACCCTTTCCGGGTCATAAAAGGGATTTTTGATGCACGAAAAATCCTAAAAAAGACCAAGCCGGATTTCATTTTCTCTAAAGGTGGATTCGTATCCGTTCCGGTCGTTTTGGCAGGCAGAATGCTGAGAATTCCGATTGCAATCCATGAATCGGATTATACACCTGGACTGGCCAATAAAATTGCCATGCCACTTGCATCGAAGATTTTCACTACCTTCCAGGAAACGGAAAAAGATCTTCCGAAGGAGAAGGCCATGTATCTAGGAGCTGTATTGCGCGATGGGATTTTTACGGGAAATCCTTCCGCTGGAAAGGCATTTTGTGGATTCACGAATAACAAACCGGTTTTACTCGTTATGGGCGGCAGCCTAGGAGCTGTAAAAATCAATAACTTGATTACAGATAACCTTGATGCCCTACTAAAGGAATACCAAATTATTCACATTTGTGGTAAGGGAAATGTGAAAAACGAATTGAAACAAAGGGGATATGCTCCCTTTGAATTCGTACATGAAGAATTATTCGATCTATTGGCTGCTGCTGATGTCGTCGTATCAAGGGCAGGTTCAAATTCAATATTTGAATTCCTAGGTTTACAAAAGCCTATGTTGCTTATCCCTCTAAGTGCCAATGCATCCCGTGGAGATCAAATCTTAAATGCTTCAAGCTTTGAAAAACAGGGATTTTGTAAAGTCATTCAAGAAGAGGATCTAAATGAGGGGATCTTTCATGCTACATTAGCGGATTTAGTGAATCAATCGGAAGGTTATCAGGAGAAAATGCGTCAAAAACGCCCATTCAAAACGGCAGCGGAAATGTATGAATTATTACTTGAAGTAATGACTGCAAAAAAATAAGTATCAATCCCCTCATTGAAGCATATCTTTTTCGAACAGAGGAGGGGGTAGAATGGCTTATGAATATTCTAAAGGATGGTTCATTCAGCAATTAAAAGCCGCAGGGATTAACTATCATCCAATCGAGAAAAAAAAGCTGGAGCTGTATAAATCATATATTCTAAGACGTTTATATGAAGACCTGCAAAAGGATAAATCATAAAAGAACCGCAACGTCATTGACGTTGCGGTTCTTTTATAGGAAATGACTTATAAACGGAAAGAAACAGGAAATGAGGATACCTGCAATAGCCATTGCCGCACCTGCGACTGCCCCAGTAAACTCACTTTCCTGAGCGGCTTGAGCCGTTCCAAGGCCATGAGCGATCGTACCGTATGCGATACCACGCGCAAAGGGCATCGTAATGTTTAATTTATCCATCATTTTTGGAGCGATCATCGTACCCAGCACCCCAGTCAAAATGACGAAGGCTGCTGAAATATTAGAATTACCACCATAAAGTTCCGTGATTTCTACTGCGATTGGCACTGTAATTGATTTAACCGCCAATCCTTGGAGTATGAACTGCGGAAGTGAAAATGCTTTAGCAATGGCTAAGGCAATGATCAATGTGACCATAAGACCAAAAATCATGCCGCTGATTGCCGGCATTGCATATTTAACGATTATCTTCCTGTTTTTATAAAGTGGTACGGCCAAAGCAACGGTAGCTGGCCCCAAGAAATAGGTGATGATGTCTTTTCCCGGTGAATAATCTTCGAAGTTCAAACCGCTGATCAGCAGTACGAGAATGATTGTAACCGTACTGAAAAATACTGGCGTAGTAAAAGGTGATGGATGTTTAGCATATATTTTCCTTCCTATGTAATAGGAAAGGATGGTTATCAAGATGCTATATGTTGTGATGAGCGCTGTCATGCCGCTTAACCTCTCCTCTATTGGATAACTTTTGAACAGCCCAAGCCGAAACGATGAATCCAAATATCAGGCTGACTCCCAATGTAAGTGCCAATGGCAAACCGAATTCAATGAAAAGCCATCCCATGGTCATTAAACTGATTGAAATTGGAATGAAGAAAAAGGCTAGGTGCTTTACCAAAAATCCTGAAGTAAGATCGATCCACTCAACTTTTATAACCTTCATCTGTAATAAACTAAATAACAGAATCATGCCGATGACGTTGCCTGGAATAGGTAAATGAAGTAAAGGGGCTAAATAATAGCCGAGCTTGCAAATGATGAGCAGCATGATAAGCTGCACGATAAAAGCAAATGTTTTTTTCATGATTAGGTCCTTTCAATGACTCTTTGAATATATTTTGGAATGGGTCAATTGTATTCATTATAAAAAAATATCCCTGAAATGAATAGGGAATTGTAGTAATCTTTCCTAAACATCCTGTGAAAATGGAAAAAAGAGCTTTCCAATATTGGAAGCTCCTGACCATTATATGAAAAGATAAACAAAGCCATCTTAAAATGCTTTTCGTTTTATGCTTCAAGTAACTGCTGTTCGTCATCATCATGCTGTCTAAGGATATGAAAGGTGTATAAATCTTTCGGGATTTCATACAAATCGAAGATATCTCCTTCATGATTGATCTGATCATAGAGGGACTTTCTTGTTTCGTTGGCATTAACAGCATAGGGAAGCTTTTCCGCGGCTTTAATCGAGCGAATATTTTTTTTGCGAATACGCATGAATACTGTTTCCAAACCGAGCTCGAAAAAAAGCTCTTTAAAGAAAGCGTCCTTTGCAATGGCATTATACCCTTTCCCGTGAAAAGGCTTGCCAAGCCATGTGCCTAAGAAACCTGCACCATCTTCAATATCGTATAAAGAAATACAACCGATGGGATTTTCCCATTCATCCAAGATTGTTCGTGAAATGAGTTCCCCAGAATCTTCTGCCTCGATCGTTTGCTTAGTAATGAAAACATATTCTTCATATGAATCTACTTTATGGCGCACGAAAGGGAAGACATCTGGATGCGTCATTTGTTCATAAAGAGAAAAACAATCTGTGAAATCTCTCTTTTTTAACATTTCCGTCCCTCCGTTTGAGGGCAGTTCTTATGCGTAGTCGCTGCCCACCCTCGAAATTTTTTAAGTCGTTCATCAAAAAATTTCGGGGTGGGAATCGAACCCACTAGAACCGGAAACCGGTGGCGCACCATTTGCCTTCCCTATTTTTATTGTCAGAAATTATACAAATCAAAAGACCCTTACGAAGGTATAATACTAAAAAAAAATCGGTTTGGGAATAGGTTTTTTGCCTTTTTTTTTCGTCAAATTTCAACTTTTTTATGAAGGGTGAAATTTGAAGGCAAACGCTTGCTTTTTTTCATGAAAAACTGATTTCTTCGCCCGATTTTTCAAGGGTAACTTGATGCTTCCTTTAAAACTTCCCTGTGAATTGCATGAATAAAATGATTGCCCCGAGGGCCCATACATAAATGGAGAATATTTTCAGTGAACGCTTTTTTAAGAAATCAATCATCCATACTACAGCAATATAACCAAAGATTGCTGCGGCTAGGGTACCAACGAAAAGCGCAGTGACTGGAAGCCGTTGAACTTCTCCTGTAATTATTGGTTTCATCTGAAATACAATGCCCCCCGTAATGGCTGGAATTGAAAGCAAGAAGGAAAAATAAGCTGCCGTGGCCCTATCAAGCCTGCAGAAGAGCCCTGCGGCTATCGTTAGGCCGGAACGCGAAAGAGCAGGCATGATGGCAGCAGCTTGGAAAGTACCGATGATCAGGGCATCCGTAATGGAAATTTCATTAATTGACTTGCCACCTTTTTTTACACCGTCCGCTACCCATAAAATCAGCCCGGTCACTAAAAATTCCCAGCCAATGGTCACCCCTGTTTTTGAAAGGCCATCAAACCAATCCCCAAGTAAAATGCCGGCAATCACTGCAGGGATCGTCCCTGCAATGAGAAGCAGAGTCATTTTGGAGAAAGGGTTTTTCAAAACCGAAATAATGTCATTCTTGTAGACGACCAATAATGCCAGCAATGTACCGATATGGAGCATGGTATCAAGAAAAATGCCGGCCTCGTCAAGATGGAATATATGCCGTCCTAAATATAAATGTCCAGTACTTGAAATAGGTAAAAACTCAGTCAAGCCTTGAATGATTCCAAGGATGAAGGCTTGAAAATCGTTCAGCAAAAAAACATCACTCCATTCTAGAAGGTATGGGACAATCCATTATTTAATCTGTATGCACAAGACGGATGAACATGTTCGGATTTTTCGTTAAATGTATTGCCAATGGGGTTTCATGAAGAAAAGGCAGTCCATTTTTACTTTTTTCGAATATAATGAAAGGAAAATGAAACTATTTTTCAACTGATTCGTAATTATTAATATGAGAGAGGAGGAGAAGACACTATGCCTACTAAAGATGAGAAAGTGTTTGCTGCCCTTATTTATGTAATCAGCTTTTTTACAGCATTTATCGGTCCTTTAGTGATTTGGTTATTGAAAAAGGACTCGTCACAATTTGTGGATTATCATGGAAGGGAATACCTGAATTTTTTCATTTCCTACACTGTATATTCAATAGTTGCAGGGATACTTACTATAGTATTGATTGGATTCTTGCTATTGCCGGTTATCGGGATAGCTTTAGTCGTATTCACCATCATTGCTGCTGTAAGGGCCTATGAAGGAACGGATTACAGGTTCCCCTTAATTTTTAGGATTTTATAGAATGATGTAAAAGGATTCCGTATTCGGAGTCCTTTTTTATATGAACCATGTTGGGAATTGCCCTTCATTAAAAAGGGAATAGATCATATTAAAGCGAATAAAGTAATATGATAACAACTTCAATGCACTTTATTAAGTGAAAGACGGGCGGCTTGTAGTACTGCTAATTAATGTTCGCTTAAGGCGGCAAACTTTCTTGTAAGGGGTGAGGAAAAGAGCAGAATATGAATATACGTGAATATTATCAAAAAACGAGCAATTCAAATTTCAATGCCTCTTGGATATCTCTTGTTTTGGCCGTTGTATTTTTCATTTGCCATATTTTTTCGTTGATACCTGGCAATATATTATTGATAACGTTTCCTTTTATTTTATTTAGTATTGTCCAATTTATCAGTCACAGGATATATGAAAGTAGAATTAAGGAATTGCCTGATGAATTCGTCGGGACGAATGACGGGTTATTAAAAAATGAACATGTTTTATTGACTTTTATGCCAGCACCGACATTGCGGCTGCTTCTCTTTGCACCTGATGGGTCTCTAATGGGCGAGATACGTGATTTGAATATGAAGTGGTTCATGTGGATGATTCCCAATTTCTTGTCGATGCTCCTGGCCAAGCGATATGAACTGGTGGACAATGAGGGGTGCTTGTTAGCCAAGTACCATATCAAAAGAGGGCTTTTCAATAAAATGACGATCATGGATGATCAAGGCGGCCTTATTGGATCGTATCAAGAAAATCGTTCATTCGTGAAGATCAATGGAATGATATATAAGGAAGACGGCACAGAATGGATGCCCATTCAAACGCCGGGGAGTGTGAATTCTTTTGAGATAGCCACAAAAGATGGGGAAAAGATCGTTTCATACCAAGAAGGTTGGATGCCTATGGAATGGGGGAGACGATTCAAGACAAATACCCCCATACTTTCTTTTTCATCCAATGTTGATGAAATCCCTAAAATCATCGTCTTTGGGTTTTGTGCAGCCACTCTAAATCATCGTTCAAATTGACTAGTGTTATCCTTTAGCAAATCCTTTTAATATTTGATATAATTATAGAAGGATACATAGATTGATTACATAATAAAAGGTGGTAAATATGAGTTTACTTAATGAGATTCTTAATTTTAATGAACAGTTTGTAGAAAAAGGTGATTATGTTAAGTATAGAACGGATAAGTTCCCTGAGAAACGTATGGTCATCATAAGCTGTATGGATACTCGGCTCGTTGAACTATTGCCAAAATCCTTGAATATCAAAAATGGCGATGTCAAAATCCTGAAGACTGCCGGGGCAATCGTCTCCCATCCATTTGGAAGTGTCATGCGGAGTATCCTGATTGCCATTTATGAGCTAAAGGCAGATGAAGTATTCGTCATACCTCACCATGACTGTGGAATGGCATCAGTAGATGCAGATTCTGTAGTAGGGAAAATGGTTGAACGTGATATTCCACAGAGCACCATCGATACCCTTGGAGCTGCAGGAATAGATATTCGCAGTTGGCTTCGCGGATTTGATGATGTTTATGAAAGTGTTAAGAAAAGTGTGGAAGTGATTAAAGGACATCCTTTAATACCTAAAAATATTCCTGTACATGGTCTTATCATTTCACCCGATACAGGGAAGCTGGAATTGATAGTCGATGGGTATGCGGAAGAACAAAAATAATATATTTATCGAAGCTGTCGGGATTATTTTCCGGCAGTTTTTTTCAAATTTTAAGCAATACTATTTATTTTTATCCTTTTTTTTGATAAAATCGCGAAGTGTAGTTTGTCACTAATACAAACGGGTGGGCGAGGGATAAATTTTATAAGGATACAACATGAAGAAATTAAACTTGGAAGCGTTTTTCCATTTTTCAGACTATGGAACGAATGGAAAGCGTGAAATCCTTGCTGGAGTCGTCGGCTATTTTACGATAGTCTATATACTCATCGTGAATTCCCTGATTTTATCGGAAGCAGGCATACCAGTTAATGGTGCAGTGATTGCCACGATTCTTTTATCTGCTTTAAGCTGTGTCATGATAGGAATTTGGGCGAATGTCCCAATCCTCCTCGTTCCAGGAATGGGCGTAAATGCCCTTTTTGCTTATACCATGGTTCAAGGGATGGGTCTATCTTGGCAATCGGCGCTTGGTGCTGTGTTTATCTCAGGGGTTATTTTTGTAGTCATTGCTTTTACAAAATACTCTAAGTTAATCAGTGAGTCAATTCCAAGTTCGATAAAAGAAGCCATATCTGTTGGTCTTGGCTTGTTCTTGATGCTAATCGGTCTCGAGAAGGGCGGGATAATCACGGGAGGTTCATCATCTATCGTCGCATTGGGAGATTTAAGCGATCCAGCAGTGTGTGCAACGGTGTTAACCTTTTTACTGGCAATCACGCTATTCATCAAGAATGTCCCCGGTAACTTCATGATTACCATCCTGGCAGGTAGCCTTATTGCCTATTGTTTCGGGACGGTTCAACTATCGGAAATCCATTTTTCAGGCATAGACACAGCTTCCTACGGCGATCTCTTCTTTTCATTATCGTTCATGGAAGCGGACCGAATTGAATTCTGGATAAGTGTATTTGCGATGACGATGGTTCTTGTTTTTGAAAATATTGGTCTTGTACACGGGCATGTAGACAGTATCAATCGCCAGGACGCCTATAAAAAGTCGCTGCAGGCGACAAGTGTTTCCGTTTTATTTTCAGGTATATTCGGATCGAGCCCTACCGTTGCAACAGTTGAAAC
Organism: Peribacillus sp. YIM B13481; assembly: GCF_042787985.1. NCBI lineage: Bacteria > Bacillati > Bacillota > Bacilli > Caryophanales > Bacillaceae > Peribacillus > Peribacillus sp. YIM B13481. Next base: position 1,648 of record NZ_JBHZPE010000004.1, on the reverse strand, counting down.
CGCAGCAGGAATCGCATCTGGAGGCAGAACCGGTTTTACTTCAGTGGTGACGGGTTTGCTATTCATTCTATCATTGCTGTTTATACCAGTGATTAAAGTGATCCCTGATAGCGCCATTGCCCCCATTTTAATTATTATTGGCATTTTGATGCTCGGAAACATTAAAAAGCTGGATTTCAGCGATATAACCGAGAGTATACCTGCAATCATGATCATCACGATCATTCCATTCACATACAGTATCGCGGATGGAATGGCATTCGGTTTCATTCTGTACCCGTTCTTGAAGCTTGTTACCGGAAAGGCGAAAGAGGTGTCAGCCCCGATGTATGTGAGTGCTGGAATGTTTATCGTCTATTTCATCATCAGTATGCTTGGTTAATATTATGGAAGAGCGGTTGGAATGAGTTCTCTCTTATTCCAACCGCTCTTCTTATTGTATATTTTTGACGAAAAAAATGGATTTATTGTGAATTACTCGATGACACATCCATTCTGAAAATGCTATGATATAGAATATTAAAAAATGATAAATGACTAGCAGCATATTAGAGGATGTGACAGGATGATTATTGAAGGTTTAAAAAGCCATGGATCAGGTAATGATTTCTTAATAATTGATGAATTGACTACGGCCTTGACGTTTACTGAAGAAGAGCGAAAAAATTTCGCGAAGGCCCTATGCAATAGGGAAAAGCTTGGAGCGGACGGTATTTTGTTTGTAATGGAAAGTGAACAGGCCGATTGCCGGATGCGTGTCTTTAATGCGGATGGATCGGAAGCTTCGATGTGTGGCAATGGACTTCGCTGTGTTGCGCGTTATGCGAACGACGTTCTAGGGCTCGATAAAATGATTGTGGAAACGATGAAGGCAAATCTACTCGTGGAGAAAACGGAAGATATTTATGAGGGCATCCCGACTTTCAAGGTGGAAATTTCCCCGGTAAGTTTTAATGTAAAGGATCTTCCTCTTGTATTAGCAAAAGAACAATTGCTAAACGAACCAATGCCGGAACTTCATGATACCCTTTTATTTTCGGCATTGGCGGTTCCTAATCCACATTTAATCACGCTCATCGATAGTGACGTTTTGCAAAGTGATTTGCAGGCAGACCTTTCGACAAAGGTCAATCAACCGAATGCGCTTTTCCCTGATGGTGTCAATGTCAGCTTTGTGAAAGAGCTTGAACCAGGGAGCATTTATGTGCGGACATTTGAACGGGGAGTAGGCTTCACTAATGCATGTGGAACGGCGATGTCAGCTTCAAGCCTAGTAACATGCTCTGTTGGAATTAACTCGTTGGAAAGTGAAATATCTGTCTATAATAACGGTGGAAAAGTTAAATGCGTCGTCCATCATGATGAAGAAAGCCAAAAGTATTCAATAGATTTAATCGGGAATGCAACATATGAATTCAAGGTATTGATTGAAATAAACTTAGATCAGCCTGAAAAATTCAAAATGCTTGAAAAACAGGTTTTTGAATCGGAAACAAGCTTATATTCCAAGCTGCAGGATGAAGTTCAAAGTTATTTGAAAACGACATTATAAACTGGAAAGACCAACAATTAGTTTGTCTATTTTTTATGAGTTGTACAATTTGGCCGTTGATTTTCCACTCCAGGCACTCGCTTTCCGCGGGCGGTC